>NZ_KV791661.1:243484-299883 GCF_001807955.1 Morganella sp. HMSC11D09 | reverse complement strand
TGGCTTTTTTGCGTTTGGGCGAAAAGAAAAAATATTTTTCACCTGAATACGTGTTCTGAACCGGATAGCATGAATCAAAGTTTGCTAAGATAGTGACGGACAGAAGCAAACAGTATCGGGGTTATCGTTGAAAGAGAAAAAAAACTGGTCCGTCCGGTATGTCGCAGGGCATCCGGCACGACAAATCCCCCCCATGTCGGCAGACATGCTGGGTAACGGATTGCCGGTTGGTTTACCATTATCCGCACCGGAACAAACTATCCGCGTTGTGGTCTGGAATATCTATAAGCAACAGCGTCCTGACTGGCGCAAAACCCTTGATCGCATTTTGCATGACACACAACTGGTCCTGCTTCAGGAAGCACAGCCTTCTCCTGAACTGGTCAGCCTGGCCGGAAAACACCAGCTTGTTGCTGATCAGGTTCCCGCGCTGCATTTTCAGCAGCATCCTTCCGGTGTGATGACACTGGCAACCTCCCATCCAATCTATTGCTGCCCGTTACAGCAGAAAGAACCCTTATTGCGTCTGCCTAAATCCGCATTAGTTACTGTGTACCCGTTGCCGGATGGCCGTCAGCTGATGGTGATTAACGTCCATGCTATTAATTTCAGTTTTGGTGTGGATGTTTACCGGCGCCAGCTGAATACGGTCGGCTCTCAGATCCGCTGTCATATCGGGCCGGTGATCCTCGGCGGTGATTTTAACGCCTGGAGCAGGCAGCGCATGAATGCCCTGAAACGTTTTGCCCGTGCGCAGGGCCTGAAAGAAGTGCTGTTTCCGGATGATATCCGGACAAAAGCATTTGGTCACCCGCTGGATTATCTGTTTTATCGCGGATTTAAACTGGTTTTATCGGACGTTATGCAGACAGATGCTTCAGATCACTATCCTTTAATTGCTGAGTTCATGTAAAAATATCTGATGATATTGTTTATCACTGTTATCATTAAGTAATAATATTAATGCAATATTATTTATACTAACTATAGTTATCTGGTTGTTATTGCCTGGTGTTATTTATTATTAACTAATTAAGTAATAAAACCGGAGACTCTATGCAGCGTATTGTTATTGTTGGCGGCGGCGCCGGCGGCACGATGGTCGCAAATATTCTGACCAGAAAGCTGTTAAATGATATTTATCAGAAGAAAGTGGAAGTTGTCCTTATTTCAGACAGTGAATGGCACTATTATAAACCTGCGTTTATGTATGTGGCTTTTAATCTGTATCTGAAAGAGGAATTACGAAAGTCACAACGCTCTCTGCTTCGTCCCGAAATTCAGTTTATTCACGACCGTGTCGAGCATTTTGATTTTGCATCACAGACGCTGCAGGGAAAGAGCGGCACCAAATACGGATATGACTACCTGGTGATCGCGACCGGCTGTCAGCCGAGACCGGATCGGATCTCCGGAATGAAAGAAGCTGCCGATCATTTCTATCAGTATCAACCCGCTCGCCAGTTGGCTGAAAAGCTGGCAAAATTCGAAAAAGGCCGGATTTTTATTACGGTTTCTTTCCCGAATACCCCGAATGTTCCTCACCAGTGTGGTATCGCACCGATGGAAACCACGCTGATGCTGGATGATTATTTCCGTCAGCGTCGTGTCCGCCAGGATATCGAAATCGTTTATACCTATCCGACAGTATCTCAGTTATTACGTAACTGCCTGTTTATGCAGAAAGATGTCTGTGAAGTCCTGCCGGCGGTCTTTCAGGAGCGTAATATTCAGGCTCAGCGCGGTTTTACCCTGGAGCGTGTCTGCCCTGAAAAGAAAATTGCGTATTCCAAAGAAGGGGAAGAGCAGCCGTTTGATCTGCTGATAGGTACGCCACCGATTTCTGCGGTGGAATCGGTACGTAATACCGGATTATCCGACGGCGATCCGGAAGAGGGCTGGCTGCCGACAGATCCGGAAACGTTGCAGGTGTACGGACTGAAAAACGTGTATGTCCTCGGGGATACTGTGGATCTGCCTATCAGTAAAGCGGCCGGCAGTTGCCATAACCAGTCGACTGTCGTGGTGGATAATATTATCGGCGAGATGCGTTTCGGCTATACCACCGCCATTTATGACGGACGGGTTCAGGCAGTCGCCCAGATGGGGCTGAATGCAGGGATGCCGCTTCAGTATGATTATAAGCATGATGTGTTACCGACACCGGCGACAAAGCTGGGTGGCCTGCTGCGTACCGGTTTTAACCGCGGGCTGTACTGGTCAACCGTTCGCGGCCTGGTATAACAGAGGAAACTGCAATGTCTGCAACAGAACAGATGAATGAACAGACTGCCGCGCCACAGCCTGAATTATCCGCACAAACAGCGGAAAAACTGGCGGTATTAATGCAGCTGAACCGCTTTGATAATGTGATTGATTTGCTGTCTCTGGTCTCGGATCTGGTCGATATTATCGGCAAGAATGAGGTCAATAAACTGGCGGATAATGCGGAATCAGGTATCGCATTATTGTGGGAAAGCGGACTGGCGCTGAACAAGGCCAAAATGGAAATGATGTACAGTGATGAAAAGTACAATTTCCGTAATACCTATAAATTACTGAAAGATCAGGACACGCTCAAAGGCATCAATATGGTGCTCAGAACGTTACAGATTATGGGCTCCCGTATTCAGCGTATCAACAGCGAACCCTGATACCGGACATAAAAAAACCGGGTGTATGATTCACCCGGTTTCGTGTTTTCAGAACAGTGAGTTGTCTGTTTATACCCGTTTTTTCACACCGGCAAAATAACCAACAGTCAGAATTACCACCCAGGCAATCCCCACCATCAGTGCCACACGTGTATCCGGGAAGTAACCCAGAAGGGCGATCACAAAGACCATAAAGGCGATGGTCAGAGCGGGCGCAACCGGCCACATCGGTACAGGGAATTTCAGGGTTTTGACCTCTTCCGGTTTCATCTTACGGCGCATTGCCACCTGAGATAACAGAATCATCAGCCAGACCCAGACGGTCGCGAAGGTTGCGATAGAGGCGATAATGATGAAGATTTTTTCCGGGATCAGGTAGTTAAGCACCACGCCGACCAGCAGAACTGCACTCATCACCAGAACTGTCATCCACGGCACACCGTTTTTGGTGAGCTTCATAAAGGATTTCGGTGCCTGACCTTCCTGCGCCATGCCGTACATCATCCGGCCTGCACCGAAGATATCACTGTTAATGGCAGAAACGGCTGCGGTGATCACCACCAGGTTCAGAATGTTGGCCGCGTAGGAGATATTCAGTTTCTCGAAAATCTGCACAAACGGGCTGCCGTTATGGCCGATCTGGTTCCACGGGAAGATACACATCAGGATAAACAGTGTCAGCACATAGAACAGCAGAATACGCAGCGGTACTGCGTTGATCGCTTTCGGAATGGTTTTTTCCGGGTTTTGTGCTTCACTGGCAGTGATACCGATCACTTCAATGCCGCCGAAGGCAAACATCACAATGGCCAGTGAGGCTATTACCCCGCTTATTCCGTTCGGCATAAAGCCGCCGAATTCCCATAAGTTACTGATACCGGTAGGATGTGCGGTTTCCTGGCCGAAGCCGAACAGCATAATCGCCGCGCCGCCGACAATCATGGCGATAATTGCGGTCACTTTGACAATCGAGAGCCAGAACTCCATCTCCCCGAATATCTTCACGTGACATAAATTCAGCGCACCAATGAAACACACAATCCCCAGCACCCAGATCCACTGATCGACATCCGGGAACCAGAGCTTCATATAGAAGCCGAAGGCGGTGACGTCCGCGAGACAGACAATCAGCATCTCAAAAACATAGTTCCAGCCGGTGAGGAACCCGGCGAGCGGCCCCATATAATGGCTGGCATATTGTGAAAATGAACCCGGTACCGGATGGTGGACTGCCATTTCGCCCAGCGCACGCATCACCATAAAGACTGCCGCACCCCCGATAAGGTAGGCCAGCAGAACAGCAGGACCCGCCTGCTCAATAGAGGCTGCCGAGCCGTAAAACAGGCCGGTACCTATCGCCGATCCGAGTGCCATAAAGCGGATGTGCCGCCCTGTAAGCCCCCGTCGTAGCGCCGTATTATTTTCTTTCATGTAATTAATCCTGTCGCTGTCATGATTAGCAGCGTTTTTACTGATGTGAAACGCGGTCAGAGTCAACCCGGTACTTTAACATAAAGAGTCATGCTGACGGGATAATTATCTGCAATAATACGGCCTTAAACGTAAGGAACAGATGAGTGATGCAATACCCTATTAACGAAATCTTTCAGACATTGCAGGGCGAAGGGGTTTTTACCGGCGTTCCGGCGATTTTTGTCCGTTTGCAGCGCTGTCCGGTCGGGTGCAGCTGGTGTGATACCAAACATACCTGGGAACAGTTACCGGAAAAAGCCTGTTCAGCAGAAGACATGATGAGTAAAACAGAGGAGGACGACCGCTGGGCCTCTCTGGATGCAGACAGCATTATTATGCAGTTTGAGGCGAAAGGTTATACAGCCCGCCATGTTGTGATCACCGGCGGTGAACCGTGCTTATACGATTTACGGCCGCTGACGGCGGTGCTGGAAGGACGGGGTTATCAGTGCCAGATTGAAACCAGCGGCACACAACCGGTGCAGTGCAGTGAGAAGACCTGGGTGACCGTTTCCCCGAAAGTGAATATGCGCGGCGGCTATGATGTGCTGACACCTTCACTGCTGCGGGCTGATGAGGTGAAACACCCGGTCGGGCGGCAGCGGGATATTGATGAACTGGATTTACTGCTGGCGAAACTGCCGGGGGATAAACAGCCGGTGGTGGCGTTGCAGCCGATCAGTCAGAAACCGGCTGCCACTGCTCTCTGTATTGAGACCTGCATCGCGCGTAACTGGCGTTTCTCGATGCAGACTCATAAATATCTTAATATTGCCTGATTATTCACCGCGGTAAATACAGCCGGCGGTACAGGTCTCTTTGACCAGCACGGCACTCAGCATCGGCAGCAGCGGTTTGGTCTGCTGCCAGATCCACTCCGCCAGCACTTCACTGGTCGGGTTTTCCAGCCCCGGGATCTCATTGAGGTAGTGATGATCCAGACGGTCATAAATCGGTTTAAATGCCTGTTTGACCTCAGCAAAATCGATCAGCCAGCCGGTATGTACATCCACCTCACCACTCAGCTCCAGACGGACAAGAAAGGAATGCCCGTGCAGACGCCCGCATTTATGGCCTTCCGGGACATGCGGCAGGCGGTGGGCGGCTTCGAACTGGAACTCTTTAAAAATCGTGGTGCTCATAACTCTCTCCGGATAATGACGGTATGACATAATAAAAGCGTCATTTTACGCAATATTCAGTGAAAATGTTACCAAAAAACAGCAAAGTGGCGAATAAATAACAGAAATGCCCGGCTATTTTTCATCGACAAAACCGGTACTTTTCTCTATGTTGGAACGTCAGAATAATAACGAATACACTCATTTACCGGGTTTACTATGACATCGCCGATCACAACCTCTCCGCTCTCCGTGCCCGACTGGCAGCACCTGCAACCCTTACTTGACAGACTGACTCCGCAACAGCTGAATTGGTTATCGGCCTGGTGCCGTGAACGGGCAGCGGCAGCGCCGTCTGCGGCGGAACGGGAACCGGCGGATATTCTGCTGATCGCTGCGTCCCAGACCGGTAACGCCCGGCGTGTGGCGGAATCCCTTCGGGATCAGTTGTTCAGTGCGCAGCGGGCGGTACGTCTGGTAAATGCCGGGGATCTCTCACTGACTGAATTTCCGGAATCACCGCTGGTGGTGCTTATCTGTGCCACCACCGGAGATGGTGATGCGCCGGAAGAAGCCCTGCCGCTGTTTCATTTCCTTCATTCTGTTCAGGCACCTTCACTGACAGAAATCCGCTACGCGGTGCTGGCACTGGGTAACCGGGCATATCCGCAGTTTTGTCAGGCCGGAAAGAATTTTGATAACCGCCTGCATGCCCTCGGGGCGCAGCGGATCCTGGCGCGTGCGGAAGCAGACAGTGATTATCAGGCCACTGCAGATAAATGGATCTCTCAGTTGCTCCCTGAGTTGCTGACCCTGACACCGCCGGCAGATGAAGAGCGGCTCAGCCGTCTCACTCACAATACGGTGGTGCAGATTGATTCACAGCCGCATCAGCGTGATAAACCACAGTCTGCGGTTCTGCGCCGCGCGGTACGCCTGACCGCACCGGAATCGGAAAAGCATGTCTGTCAGATTGTGCTGGATATCCGCGGCACCGGGTTGCAGTATCAGACCGGTGATGCGCTGGGTGTGTATCCGGAAAACAGCCCGGAGCTGGTCAGTGAGCTGCTGGGACTGCTCTGGTTTGACGGTACTGAGCGTGTCATGCTGAAAGGGAAATCGTATTCTCTGCGTGATGCCCTGATGACGCAGTGTGAGCTGACCATCAACAGTGCACCGGTTGTGGCGGCTTACGCCCGCCTCAGTAACGCGCCGGAACTGCTGGATATGATTGCGGATCCGCAGCAACTGATATCGTACGCACAGCGCAGACCGGTGGCGGATATGGTGCGTGAGTTTGCCGTGCAGACCTCCGCACAGGCCTGGGTGGATTGCCTGCCGCCGCTGATGCCGCGTTTATACTCCATTTCCTCGTCGCCGCTGGTCTCACCGGATGAAGTGCATCTGACCGCCGGGGTGGTGGAGTTCCGGACTGACGGGCGCACCCGCTACGGTGCGGCAACCCGTTACCTGACGCATCAGTTACAGCCCGGGGATACGGTTGCCTGTTTTGTGGAACACAATGATCACTTCCGCCTGCCGGATGACCCGGAAAAACCGGTGATTATGATAGGGCCGGGTACCGGCATTGCGCCGTTCCGTGCGTTTCTTCAGCAGCGTGCGGCTCAGCAATCCGGCGGAAAAAACTGGCTGATTACCGGCAATCCGCATGAAAAAAGCGATTTTCTGTATGAGACAGAGCTGACAGATTTTGTGCGTCAGGGCGTGCTGACAGAGCTGACAACCGCCTGGTCGCGGGATCAGCCGCAAAAGATTTATGTGCAGGATAAGCTGTCTGAAATGCGGGAAACCGTCTGGCGCTGGCTGGAGCAGGACGCGTACGTTTATGTGTGCGGGGATGCTTTCCGGATGGCAAAAGACACGGATGCCGCATTACTGGATATTATCCGCAGTGAAGGGGCGATGTCCGCGGAAGAGGCACAGGTTTTTCTGAACGGATTACGGACAGCAAAACGTTATCAGCGGGATGTTTACTGATCTTCTGTCCGAATAACGGACGGAACAGTAGCATCTGCGCCGATCTTATGGGAAGATTAGCCGATCTTTTCGGGGGCGGTGATGGGCAAACTGACGCTATTACTTTTAGTTATTCTGGGCTGGCTGCAATATTCATTGTGGTTAGGGAAAAACGGTATTCACGACTATGTACAGGTCAGTGAAGATGTTGCTGCATCAGAACAGGTAAATGCGAAGCTCAAAGCCCGTAACGAACAGCTGTTTGCTGAGATCGGCGATCTGAACGACGGGCTTGAGGCCATCGAAGAGCGCGGGCGCAGTGAATTAGGCATGATCAAGCCCGGCGAAAGCTTTTACCGGGTCCTGTCCGAAAAACGGACACAGCAGAATGCGCAGCCACAAAGTCGCAGTAACTAATCCTTATGACAATACTTTCTTCCGCAATGACCGGCGCACAACCGGCACCGGATCTGTCCGGTATTTCTGATGATGCTCCGGTCACGGCGCTGATCCCGGCCGCCGGTACCGGTACCCGCATGCAGTGCGAATGCCCCAAGCAATACCTGATTATTGCCGGAAAAACCATTCTGGAACATACCCTCGCTATTCTGCTGGAACACCCGCGCATCACACAGGTGGTCGTGGCGCTGCATCCGCAGGATACGGTTTTCAGTACATTACCGGTCGCGCGGCATCCCCGGATCCGCACTGTCACCGGCGGTGGTGAGCGCGCGGATTCTGTCCTGGCCGGTCTCGATTATCTCGCTGAGCATACTCCGGAAAACAGCTGGGTGCTGGTACATGACGCAGCGCGTCCCTGTCTGCAGCTGACAGATCTGAACCGGCTGCTGGCCGTGATGTCAGACACACAAACCGGTAACCGCGTGCAGGGGGCGATTCTGGCCTCACCGGTACGTGATACCATGAAGCGGGGTGTGGCATCTGCCGGATATACCGGTATTGATCACACTGTTGAGCGCACACAGTTGTGGCACGCCCTGACCCCGCAATTTTTCCCGCTTCATCTGCTGCGCACCTGTCTGCAGCAGGCGCTGTCTCAGCAGGCAGTGATCACTGATGAAGCCTCCGCGCTGGAGTTTTGCGGCTATCAGCCGTTGCTGGTGCCCGGCCGCGCGGACAATATTAAAGTCACACAGCCGGAAGATCTCGCACTTGCCGGGTTCTACCTGTCCAATAACAATAAGGAACAGACAACATGATGAGAATCGGACACGGTTTTGATGTTCATGCCTTCGGCGGCGAAGGCCCGATTGTGATTGCGGGCGTCCGCATTCCTTACGAACAGGGATTACTGGCGCATTCCGACGGTGATGTCGCTCTGCATGCGGCCACCGACGCATTGCTGGGTGCGGCGGCGCTGGGGGATATCGGCAAATTATTCCCCGATACGGATCCGGCCTATAAAGGCGCGGACAGCCGTGTGCTGCTGCGTGAGGCATTCCGACGTATTCAGGAAAAAGGCTACAGACTGGGTAACCTGGATGTCACCATTATCGCCCAGGCACCGAAAATGCTGCCGCATATCCCGCAGATGCGGGTGAATCTGGCGGAAGATTTGCAGTGTCATATGGATGATATCAATGTGAAAGCCACCACCACCGAGAAACTCGGTTTCACCGGCCGCAAAGAAGGGATCGCCTGTGAGGCGGTGGCGCTGCTTGTGAAGGCTGAAGCATGAGTCTCCCGGTCAGCTATTTTCACGGTAAACCGGCGGCCACCGGGGTACTGAAAGCACAGCCGGAAGATTTTCTGGTGCAGGAAGATTTGGGATTTGAACCTGACGGTGACGGCGAACATGTGATGGTCCGTATCCGCAAAACCGGCTGTAACACGCGGTTTGTGGCGGAAGAACTGGCCAAATTTGCGAAAATCGCCGCCCGTGCTGTCAGCTACGCCGGACTGAAAGATCGCCATGCGGTCACCGAACAGTGGTTCTGCCTGCAGATGCCGGGAAAAGAAACACCGGATTTCGCGCAGATGCAGCTTGAAGGCTGCGAAGTCCTGGCGGTTAACCGCCAGAAACGCAAATTACGGATCGGTGCGCTGAAAGGTAATCAGTTTACTATTGTGCTGCGCCGGATCAGCGATCGCGCCGCGACAGAACAGCGTCTGCAGCAGATTGCGCAGTCCGGGGTGCCGAATTATTTCGGTGAGCAGCGTTTCGGGCGCAACGGCCAGAATCTGCATTTCGCACAGCGCTGGGCTGACGGTGAAATCAGTGTGAAAGATCGCAGCAAACGCGGTTTTTATCTCTCCGCTGCCCGCAGTGCGATGTTTAACGCGGTGGCGGACGCCCGTCTGACACAGCAGCTTCAGGCAACCGCATTGCAGGGTGATGCGGTACAGCTCGCCGGGCGCGGCAGCTGGTTTGCGGTTCAGGCGGATGAACTGGCGGATGTACAGCAGCGTCTGGATAACCGTGAACTGCGCATTACAGCGCCGTTACCGGGCAAGGGTGATCTGGGGTCTCAGGATGCGGCACTGGCCTTTGAAACAGGACAGCTGGCACCGTGGCAATCACTGTGGCAACTGGCGGAAAAAGAGGGGGCGGATAATGCCCGCCGAGCGCTGATGTTGTATCCGGAGCATTTCACATCTGAATGGATGGATGATGAAACCGTCCGTTTATCCTTCTTCCTGCCGGCCGGCAGTTTTGCCACCAGTGTTATCCGCGAAATTATTGAGCTGGAAGCGGATCAGGCGGCGGAATTCAGTGAATAATCAACAGACTGATTAACATAAAAAAGGGGCGGAAATTATTCCGCCCCTTTTTTCGTTCTGTTTTTTATTCAGGTTTTGCTGCGGCGGCTTTGTCTGTTTCCGCCAGCAATTCAGTCAGATACACTTTGGCATCCACCGGATCTTTGCCCAGCAGTTTTACCTGATACGGCTTACCGCTGATGGAGGAGCCGGATGCCACTTTATCCACAAACTGTTCTGCGGTGCTCAGACGTTTTTTCGTTTTGCTTAATTTCAGGCGCAGATGTGATTCCGCGTCGGCGGCATTATGCTCACTGCCGTTGCGGATAAAAATCAGCTGTTCCTGCTTCCCGACAGCGGTCAGCAGGTTTTCCACTCTGGTCTCTTCCTGAGGTGACAGCGCGAATGCCTCTGATACCAGAAGCAGTCCGGCAGTCAGTGCGGTGAACAGGGTAGCTGTGATTCGTTTACAGATAGCCATGCAGAAATCCTTTCAGTCATAAATAATACAAGTATCATGCAGCTGAATATGAAAAAAGCAATCAGACTAAATCTGTTATAACCCTTTTTTATCGCGGCTAACTTGATAAAATAGTTTTCTGTCGTGATAAACGAGCTGTTACTGATAAAAAAGGATACCGTTGTGCTGCGAATTCTGGTGAGTAATGATGACGGCGTCAGTGCGCCGGGGATCCGGACATTGTCTGAGGCGCTGCGGCGCACTTACCATGTGCAGGTGGTTGCACCTGATCGCAACCGCAGCGGGGCATCCAACGCGCTGACACTCGACCGCCCGCTGCGTACGGTAGTGCATGAGAACGGCGATATTGCGCTGGTGGAAGGCACGCCGACGGATTGTGTCTATATCGGTGCTAATCTGCTGATGCGCCCGCGCCCGGAAATTGTGGTTTCCGGGATTAACTGCGGCCCGAACCTCGGGGATGATGTGATCTACTCCGGTACGGTTGCTGCGGCAATGGAAGGACGTCACCTGGGATTACCGGCGATTGCGGTCTCCCTGAACGGCGAAACCCATTATGATACAGCAGCGGAAATTACCTGCCGTCTGCTGACCATGCTGCAGCAAGTGCCGTTACGGGCCGGTAATATTCTGAACGTGAATGTGCCGGATGTTCCGCTCAGTGAGATCAAAGGAATGAAAGTGACCCGCTGCGGAACGCGCCGGGCGCCGGATGTGGTCTACACACAGATGGATCCGAAAGGAAATCCGCTGTACTGGCTCGGCCCTCCGGGAGAAAAACTGGATACCGGACCGGATACCGATTTCGCGGCGGTGGATGCAGGTTATGTCTCTGTCACGCCGCTGCATGTTGATCTGACCGCCTACAGCGTGCAGGAAAAATTAGAAGGCTGGTTACAAAAAGCAGGGGTGATACAGGAATGATCCGCCGGGTGGTACAGGATCTGATTACACAGTTACGTCAGGCCGGGATCCGCGATGAACGTCTGTTACAGGCGATGGCGGCTGTCCCGCGGGAGAATTTTGTCGATGAGGCGCTGACACACAAAGCTTACGACAATACCGCGCTACCGATTGGCTACGGGCAGACCATCTCCCAGCCGTTTATGGTGGCTAAAATGACAGAACTGCTGGATCCGGCTCCGCAGGCGCATGTGCTGGAAATCGGCACCGGCTCCGGCTATCAGACGGCGATCCTCGCACACCTTGCGGCGCATGTTTACTCTGTTGAGCGGGTTAAGGGACTGCAGTGGCATGCCAAACGCCGCTTTAAACAGCTTGATCTGCATAATATTTCCACCCGTCACGGTGACGGCTGGGAAGGCTGGCCTTCCCGTGGTCCGTTTGACGGCATTATTGTCACCGCCGCCGCCAGTGATATCCCGCCGGCGCTGCTCAGTCAGCTGGCGGATAACGGCCGGATGGTGATACCGGTGGGGGAACAGCAGCAGATGCTCAAACTGATCCGCCGCCGGGGCAATGATTTTCATACCCAATCGATCGGAACAGTCCGGTTTGTTCCCCTGATTCACGGCGATCTGGGATAAAAATGGCTATTTTGGTAACAAGACTTTTTCATTTCGCTTAGTATCTGTTTTAATAATACAATCCTGCCATGTGGCCTGCGGCCGCGTGGTGACTTTCTGATTGTCAGTTTTCGCACTATTTCCAGTTTCGGGAGAAGGAATATGAACTCAAGAAACCCTATGAAAACAATACGATGGGTTGCAATTGGGTCACTGATGAGCACGGTTCTGGCCGGATGCTCAACGCCGTATCATGCCGCACCAATCAGCAGTGTGGACGAAAGCAGCAGTGCACCGGTAATGACAGCAGGCAATGATAACAACAGTACATCTGTGTCCACACCGATGCCGGTACGTCCTCAGCTCAGTTCCGCCAATAACACACAGCCGGTCAGCCGGAGTGTGCAGCAGCCGCGCTCTGCCAATGTGCAGACCAGCAGCGATGGCCGGATTCAGTACAACCGTAATTATGATGCGATCCCGAAAGGCAGTTACAGCGGAAATACCTATACGGTTCAGCGCGGTGATACATTATTTTACATCGCTTATATCTCCGGATCTGACTTCCGCGAACTGGCATCACAGAACAATATTCCTGAGCCGTATAGCCTGAACGAAGGGCAGGTGATTCGGTTAAGCAACGGCGGCGGCAACAATGTTGCACCGGTCAGCAGCGGCACTCAGGTCGCAACAAATAGGAATACTCCGCAAAACGGGGTGGTTGATTCTCAACCAACTAATGCGTATTCTGAATCTGCAGGCGCTAAACCGGCCGGCGGTAAGATGCTCTCATCTCAGGTCACCGCACAGGCAAAAGCGAATAACGGCACTGCCGCCACCACAGCGGCAACAACCGCAGCCGTTACCGCACCGGCAACAACAACCAGCGCGCCTGTCGCCGTAAATAGTGGTTCCTTTAAATGGGGCTGGCCAGCGGAAGGCAAAGTCATTTCCAACTACACAGGACCTACCAGCGGTAACCGGGGTATTGATATCGGTGGTACACGTGGACAGCCTGTTTTTGCTTCAGCGCCGGGTAAAGTGGTGTATACCGGTAATGCGTTACGCGGCTACGGTAATCTGGTCATCATCAAGCACAATGATGATTTCCTGACAGCCTACGCGCATAACGATTCCATCCTGGTTAAAGATCAGCAGGACGTCGCAGCTGGTCAGAAAATTGCCACGATGGGCAGCAGCGGAACCACATCTGTAAGATTACACTTTGAAATTCGTTACAAGGGAAAATCAGTCAACCCGCTGCAGTACTTACCGCAGCGATAAACGGCAGAACAGCTTGTTCTGCCTGAATTATCGGGGTAGGAGCAAGCTGATGAGCCGTAATCCACTGAACGCTAACGAGTTATACGACGAAAATTTTGCCGCCGGGCAGGATGAAGATGAAGAGCTGTTTGATGAGAAGCAGCTGGCAGAGGAGAGCGAATCTGACGATCCCGGCCCGGACATTGAGTTCGTGCAGAGTGTCAGCCAGCGTGTCCTGGATGCTACTCAGCTTTATCTTGGTGAGATAGGCTTTTCACCGCTGCTCAGCGCAGAAGAAGAAGTCTTTTTTGCACGGCGCGCCCTGCGGGGTGATACCGCAGCGCGCCAGCGTATGATTGAAAGTAACCTCCGTCTGGTGGTTAAAATCTCCCGCCGCTACAGTAATCGCGGGCTGGCGCTGCTTGATCTGATCGAAGAGGGCAACCTCGGGCTGATCCGTGCGGTGGAGAAATTTGATCCGGAGAAAGGCTTCCGTTTTTCTACCTATGCAACATGGTGGATCCGTCAGACTATTGAACGGGCTATCATGAACCAGACCCGCACCATCCGTCTCCCTATCCACATTGTCAAAGAACTGAATGTCTATCTGCGCACCGCCCGTGAGCTGGCACAAAAGCTGGATCATGAGCCGACAGCGGAAGAAATTGCCGAACAGCTGGATAAACCGGTGGATGATGTCAGCCGTATGCTGCGTCTGAATGAGCGCATCACCTCAGTGGATGTCCCGGTGGGTGCGGATTCAGATAAAGCACTGCTGGATATTCTGTCTGACGAAAATGATGTCACACCGGAAAACCGGCTGCAGGATAACAACATGCAGCAGAGCATTGTGAAATGGCTGTATGAACTGAATCCGAAGCAGCGGGAAGTGCTGGCGCGTCGTTTTGGTTTGCTGGGCTATGAGGCGGAGACACTGGAAGATGTGGGACGCGAGATTGGTTTAACCCGCGAACGTGTGCGGCAGATTCAGGTGGAAGGTTTACGCCGCCTGAAGGATATCCTGCACAACCACGGGTTATGTGAGAATTCACTGTTTAACTGAGTGATCCGTAAAACAGCGTTCTCAGAGCAGTTATAAATATTATTCATGTAAAAGGGGGAATTTATTCCCCCCTTTTCTTTTGTCCGGCTGTCAGAGCATCTCTTTCAGGCGGTAGAGCCAGTCCAGTGCCTGACGCGGTGTCAGTGAATCCGGGTTAATCCCCGCCAGCGCATCCAGTGCCGGAGCCGCTTCCTCCGGGGTATCCAGCAGATTCATTTGCGGTGTTTCCACATGGCTTGCCGTTGCATTCAGTGACAGCGATTCCAGCTCGCGCAACTTCTGCTTCGCGCGTTTAATCACATCACGTGGCACGCCGGCGAGCAGGGCGACCGCAAGGCCGTAACTTTTGCTGGCCGCACCATCCTGCACACTGTGCATAAAGGCAATGGTGTCGCCGTGCTCAACCGCATCCAGATGGATATTGGCCACGCCTTCCAGTTTTTCCGGCAGCGTGGTCAGCTCGAAATAGTGGGTGGCGAACAGTGTCAGTGCTTTGATACGGTTCGCCAGGCTTTCCGCACAAGCCCAGGCCAGCGATAAACCATCATAGGTGGATGTGCCGCGCCCGATTTCATCCATCAGTACCAGGCTCTGCTCTGTGGCGTTATGCAGGATATTGGCGGTTTCGGTCATTTCCACCATAAAGGTGGAGCGGCCGGAAGCGAGATCATCCGATGCCCCGACGCGGGTGAAAATCCGATCCACCGGGCCGATAACGGCTTTTTCTGCCGGCACAAAACTGCCGATATACGCGAGCAGCGCGATAAGCGCCGTCTGCCGCATATAGGTACTTTTACCGCCCATGTTCGGGCCGGTGATGATCAGCAGGCGGCGCTGTGGTGACATTGTCAGCGGGTTAGCGATAAACGGCTCTGTCAGTACATGTTCGACAACCGGGTGACGACCGCCGGTGATCTGAATACCGACTTTATCCGTCAGTTGCGGGCAGGTGTAATTGAGGGTTTCCGCGCGCTCGGCCAGGTTGGTGAGCACATCCAGTTCCGCCAGGGTATCAGAGCTGAGCTGCAGAGCTTCCAGGTGCGGAAGCAGCAGATCAAATAACTCATCATAAAGGGCTTTTTCAATCGCCAGCGCTTTGCTTTTGGAGGTCAGAACCTTATCTTCATACTCTTTCAGTTCCGGGATGATGTAGCGCTCGGCATTTTTCAGGGTCTGACGGCGGACGTAATGGATCGGTACCAGGTGGCTTTGTCCGCGGCTGACCTGAATATAGTAACCGTGGACACCATTAAACCCGACTTTCAGTGTATCGATGCCGAGTTTTTCCCGCTCGCGGATTTCCAGTTTATCGAGATAATCACTGGCACCGTCCGCCAGTGCACGCCACTCATCCAGCTCTTCATTGTAGCCCGGGGCAATCACACCGCCGTCACGCACCAGTACCGGCGGCGCTTCAACAACGGCCCGCTCCAGCAGAGCCTGTAATTCGTCAAACTGACCAATACGCTGTTGCAGTGTCTGAATATACGGATCAGATACTGCACTCAGCTGTGCCTGAATATCCGGATACTGTGAAAAAGCATGGCGCATCCGCGCCAGGTCGCGCGGACGGGCGGTGCGCAGTGCCAGACGTGCCAGCACTCGTTCCAGATCGCCAATCTGGCGCAGAACCGGCTGTAAATCCGGGCTGATTTCCATCAGCGCGGCAATCGCCTGCTGGCGGTTGGCGAGCACGGCTCTGTCACGCAGCGGGGAGTGCAGCCAGCGCTTGAGCATCCGGCTGCCCATCGGGGTGACACACAGATCCAGTACGGACGACAGGGTATTTTCGGTGCCGCCGCTGAGGTTCTGGGTAATTTCCAGATTGCGGCGCGTGGCTGCATCCAGAATCACATTTTCCTGCAGATTTTCCAGGGTCACACTGCGGATATGCGGCAGCGAGGTGCGCTGGGTATCTTTGACATATTGCAGAAGACATCCGGCGGCCTGTAAGGCCAGCGGAGCATTTTCCACGCCGAAGCCGTGCAAATCCCGGGTGCCGAACTGTAATGTCAGCTGCTGACGGGCAGTTTCGAGCTCAAATTCCCACAACGGACGGCGGCGCAGCCCTTTCTGATTCTGAATAATGGCGAAATCCGCCATATCTTCCGGGTAGAGCAGCTCTGCCGGGCGGGTGCGCTGTAATTCCGCGGCCATCGCGTCTTTATCGTCTAACTGGAGGATACGGAAACGGCCGGATGTGATATCCAGAGTGGCGTAACCAAAGCCGCGCGCATCCTGCCAGACAGCGGCGAGCAGGTTATCCTGACGCTCCTGTAACAGGGCTTCGTCACTGACCGTTCCCGGCGTGACGATACGGATCACTTTGCGCTCCACCGGGCCTTTGCTGGTGGCCGGATCGCCGATTTGCTCACAGATGGCAACGGATTCCCCGAGCTGAACCAGTTTTGCCAGGTATCCCTCAACCGCATGATGCGGCACACCGGCCATCGGGATCGGCTGACCGGCGGTCTGGCCGCGTTTGGTCAGTGAAATATCCAGTAACTGTGCTGCCCGTTTGGCATCATCAAAGAACAGCTCATAGAAGTCACCCATCCGGTAAAACATCAGAATATCCGGATGTTGTGCCTTGAGCCGGAAGTACTGCTGCATCATGGGTGTATGGGAGTCAAAGTTTTGGTTGTCAGTCATAAGGATTCTGTTAACACTCTGAAAGAGTTACGGTTTATCAACTGCCCGTTCCCGGGATTGTCTTCATTAATATGCTTAAAATAACACAGATTATGATGAAAGAGGGGATTCCTTCCTGTACCGCGGTGAATTATTGAAAAGGGTGGAGGAAGATCGCAAAACCGGGGAAGTCAGACGGGTATCACGGTGCTGATGCTGAAAAGCCACGTAATGAAAATAACGTGGCTTTTGCAGGGAGACAGCAGGAATCTACTATTTTATTATCAGACATATTATCTTATAACCAGGATTCAGGACTTATAACAGTTAAATTCTATCCATGAATAATAACTGTTTCTGAATAATCCGGATATAATAAATTAAAGCCTCCCGTAATTACAACTGATTTTGATGTTTTTAATGCTAAAGTAATATTGGTTTTTATTAAAAAGAAATTGAATAAATACTATAGCGGCCTTTGTTGTCTTCATCGCATTCAAAAAGATGGAGTAACCCGTCAATGAAAAAGAAGTTAAATGATTTCCGGCCGTTGATGACATAATCTTTGGAATACTTTTTATCTATCCCCAGGTTATTTGCCTGGAATAATTTCATTTTCTTTCCTCCTAAACTGATAGCGCAAATATATGTATTTTTATTTTTATCATCATAGGCTACCTGAATGATGTCGAAATATCTTGAGAATTGACCACTTGAAATATCTTTATCCAGTTTCCCTTTCTGGCTGATTTCTTTGATGAGGAATTCACCATTTTCATCTTCCATAAGAATATAATTTTTATTATCAACTTTATATGTAACAGTCTGTGGATAAAGACGATTAAGTGTACCGTAGTCAGTCATGACGTCATCTCTGCGTGGCTCTGCAATAGGCATATTGGTATCCTTTAATTATTTAGTGGGGTTGATGGTGCGTTTATAGTTATAAGGAAATAGCATAATGTCCGCAATATTGAAAGTTAATGATCTTATTATTTAAATTATTGCATCTAATATAAAATATACGATGTGATTATATGGATATTAATGTTTTATATTTCAGGTTACATATTTACTGTGTATTTTATTATGATAATGTTAAGTTATTATTACTGTAAATGACAATAACGTTACGTACATAGCAATTATTACTAATTATCGCACAGAAAGCTCGTAATCAGAGGGGATTAGCCGTTAGAATTCATCACCATTTAATTAAACAAAACCGGCTTATATTATGTTACGCCCGATACTTCATACTCTGATTATTACCGGCTCACTGAGCCTGAGCGCTTTTTCTTATGCTGACGGCCCGACTCTGTCGTTAAGTGTCAGCCAGTCCGGCGGCTCTGCACAAAATGACGATGGCTCTCCTGATGCCACCCGTCCTTCTGAATCCAAATCCCGTATTCTGCCTATCTGGGGCGATGAAGCCCGCGCCCGTGGTTATGATCTTCCCGAGCCGTTTGGTGTCGGTTATAACTATATGAATCTGCGGCAGGATATTGTTGTGGATAAAATCGGTTTTATTATGCCGACAAAAATTGTCGTCGGTGAAGGCCTTTTTAAAGCATCGGTTGAAGGTATTAACATTGATGCCGGTCATACCCGTGAAAAAACAGAAACCCATATGCTGAAGTTAGACTCATGGGTATTTCCGTTTATGAATGTGTATGGTTTATACGGAAAAACAAAGGGTAAATCTGACACAACACTGGCCGGTGGTTCGGTGGATGTTAAGATGTTTGGAAAAATACATAATATTAATCTTGACTCAAAGATTGAAGGTCAGCCCTTTAAACTGGATTTCGAAGGGAAAACTTATGGTGCGGGTGTGACTTTTGCCGGTGCCTATGAGCAATTCTTCGGTACAGTCGATGTTAACTATACCAAAACCAATCTTGATATCCTTGACGGTGATATTAAAGCATTGGTTGTTTCACCCCGCGTCGGTTATGAATTTGTTTTTTCACCGTTAATTGCCGGTCAGGGAAATACCAAATTACAGGTCTGGACCGGTGCTATGTATCAGGATATTACCCAGCGTTTCAAAGGGGATATCAGCGGATTAAACTTATCGTTACCGGGAGGCATGGAAAATATGATCCCCGGCGATATGAAATTCGATGTTGAACAGCATCTTGCTCATAAATGGAGCAACCTGGTCGGCGCCCGGTTAGAAGTGACCCGCAATTTTAATATAATCTCAGAAGTGGGTTTTAATAACCGTAACAGTTTCTTTATTTCCGGAGAATTCCGTTTTTAATGATATTTCGTTATTTTTCCGCCGGGCTGGCATTTGCCGGTCTGGTGGCGGTTCACACAGCAAAGGCCGGTTATTTACCCTCACGGGAACAAATTGATGATGCACTGTCCGGACTGGGCAGTAATAACCAATTTGACCGCAGCAAAACCATCGACTGGGGGGTGTTACCCGGGCCGTTTTATACCCCTGAACTGGAATTAGGCGTCGGGGTGGCGCTGGTCGGTATGTATCAGGCGGATAGTGATCCTGACAGTAAAATATCCACCTTATCCCTCAGTGGTTTTGCCTCCTCAACCGGGGCGTTCGGGCTGAACCTGAATAATTACACCTATCTGGATAATGATAACTGGCGTTTTTATCTCAGCGGCACGATCAATAATGTGCCGACGGATTACTGGGGGAAAGGCTATCAGGCCGGGCGTGTCAAAGATCATTTCGGTGAATATAAGTCACAGCAACTGCGGCTGACGCCGTCACTGCTGCGCCGGGTGGCGGATAATACCTATATCGGGTTAGGCTGGGATTTCAGCACACTGAATGCGGCCTCGCCGGATAAACCGTTCAGCCGCTATATGGATGAGCATGATTATGACCGGCATGCGGTCAGTTCCGGGGTCAGCGCCACCTTCAGTTATGACAGCCGGGATTTCCTGCCGAATGCCCGTCAGGGGCAGGCGCTGGATCTGCGTTATACCTGGTATGCGCCGTCACTCGGCAGTGATACGCGGTTTAATACCACCGAGATTCAGTACAACTATTATTATCCGCTGGATGATAAAACGGTGCTGGCGTTTGATAACTACGCGCGGTTTGCCTCCGGAGATGTGCCGTGGGATCAGTATTCCCGCCTCGGTAATGGGCGGCAGATGCGCGGCTATTATGACGGCCGCTATCAGGATAATCATGTCTTTGCCTCACAGGTGGAGTACCGGCGCAAGCTGGACTGGCGGCACGGTATTGTGCTCTGGGCCGGCGGCGGGACGATGAGTGAGAGTGCACGTCATCTCGGCGGCGGTCACTGGCTGCCGAACGTCGGTGTGGGATATCGTTTTGAATTCAAACCCCGGATGAATGTGCGGCTTGATTTTGGGGTCGGGAAACAGAGCAGCGGTTTTTATTTCCAGGTCGGGGAAGCCTTCTGATGCGGGTATTTATCAGCGCAATTATCATGATGGTACTGTTATCCGGCTGTCAGAGCCGGATGGCCGATGTGCCGGTTATACGCGCCGATCTTTCTCCGCAGACCACGGAAACGGCAGCTCAGGCATTTCCGGTTGCAGATAAGGTGGGGGCGCCTGACGGGCTGCGCCCCTGCTGCGCATTCGGCTATGATTTGCAGGCAAAACTGGGGCCGGTTCCGGTGCCGTTTTACACCATCGGCAATGTGCTGACCGCCGGTGATTTGGGGGAGCATGTCTACAATGACAGCTTCTGGTTTGGCGTGGCGGAAGTTATCGGCCTGAGTAATGAAAACCTCGGGATCATCTATTCCCGCCACGGCGGATTTATTGATATCGCCCATGTGCGGGATACCGCCGATTACACTTATTACCTGTTCACGCAAATCTATCCGCATCTTGGAGAGGCCCGGATGCTGATACTGTCGGATGAACTGTCTTCCCGCCGTATTCAGTTCCGCCGTTTTACCCCGCCGAAGGATCCGGCAGAGCGCTATACCCTGAGTGTGTATCTGGCGGCGCGGCTCGCGTTTCGCCTGGCTGCATGGCATGAGATTGCCCAGTGGTATGGTTATCATTCAGTTCCCGGCTTTCCTGAGGAAATTTCGGCATTTACCCCGGAAGATCTCTATTCCAATCTGCTGGGGGCGCGCCTTGCCATCACATTGCTGTTACAGGGGCACGGCGGGTCAGTGGCTGATTTTAACCGGGGAATGGAGGGTATTCTTCCGCAGGCGCTGGCACAACTGGATGCACAGCCCGCAGCCGTTACCCGGCAGATGTTTGACAGTATTGACGGGCTCTGGTGGGATAAGCGGCAGCGGGTGCCGGAGAAGTTTCTGGTGCTGCGCCGGGATTACAGTGTGAGTGATGACCGGCTGCCGTCACAGCCAGAGCAGGAAACCGCTGCCGGGGCGTGGCTGGCACTACCTCAGTACTACCGGGGCTGGTCTCTGGCGGATTTGGCGTCATTTGAACTGTGGCGGACAAACAATCCCGGAAATCTGCCGGTGACCGCACTGCCGTTTACCGAAGCGGATTTTCCGGCACTGACAGCACATGCGGCGGCTGAGGATAAAAAAACAGCGCCGGTGTCAGTGCAGCGAAATCAGTAACAGCGGGAGAACCCGGCCGGGCAGGGATTCCGACGGCGTTTCCCCGATGCGGATAGCCCCCTGGCGGATATAAAATGCTTCCGCGTTGGGATCAGCATCCACCAGAAGGGCGCTGATACACTGTGTCCGGGCGGAGGAAACTGCCCACTGGTACAGTGCGCTGCCTATTCCCTGATGCAGATAATCCGGATGCACAAAGAGTTTGGATAGCTTTCCGTTCTCTTCCTGGCGGTTGATGGTCAGTTGCACAACACCGGCAATTTTGCCGTTGATTCGTGCGGTCATCAGCCGCGAACGGTCAAAATCAGCGGAGGTAATGGTCAGTTCATCCCGGCAGGTCGCCATAAATTTTTCATCATATCCCCAGTGTTGTTTTGAACGCAGGCACAGGCGGGTCAGATAATCCGCTTCATCACGCTGAGGCGGGGCGAGTAAAAAAACGGGTGCTTCTGTGGTCATAACGATCAAATCCGTGATTTTGCTGAGACAAATAATAATAGCAGATCAAATGTCAGGCTGCGTAAGCCGGCGGTGTGTTATTTCACCGCAGACGGATGTCATTTTGTACCGGTGATATAAGCGGCGATGACCAGCTCTGCCGTGGTCAGCGGATTATGGCCGTTATCAATAATCAGTACCCGCTGTGCCGCGTACTAATGTGAGTCGCTGAGGGCATGTTCTGCAGCGGAATCAATGGCGCAGGTGGCCGCCAGCCATTGCAGACGCATCTGACAGAATGAGTGCGTGGCCGGACACCCGCTGCGGAACAGCGCTGCGGGAATGACCGGCGCGGGCTCTGCGTTATCCAGCAGAGCATAGGACGGATTATAGCGGCAGTGATAACGGTCAGTCTGCTCCATCGCTTTCAGATAGCGGGTTTCCGCCGACGGGGTCAGCGGCGCACAGGGCGACGGATTATCCGCGGACTGCTCAATCGCGCCGGTGTCCGCAGATACCGGCTGCACTATCTCCTTTTGCATCATCCCCCCGTGTTATCACTGATAAAAACTGCGGGGTCAGTATATAAGTATTCTTTATGCGATAATTCTTAATTCGGCAAAGAATACCCTCAGGAAGATGATGCCGGTCAATCTGTTACCAGTATCCGAGGAGTTTCCACCACAGGCTGCCGGCGATAATCCAGATAACCAGGTTAACGATGCTCATCACCAGACCGGTTTTCCACCACTCACCTAGGGTGGTGTAACCCGAACCGAAAATAATCGGGGCGGTGCCGGTGCCGTAATGAGTCAGTGACATCATCAGCGAGGAGGAAAACGCCAGGGTCAGCCCGAGCAGCATCGGCGGTGCGCCGAGTGCCAGTCCGGCGGCATAAAACGCCGCGAACATGGCGGTGATATGCGCAGTGGTGCTGGCAAAAAAGTAGTGGGAATAGACATAAAACAGCACCAGCAGCAGCATCCCGCCGGTCCAGCCGATCCCGAGATGGTCAATACCGCCGCCGACCGTCAGCGAGACCCATTTTATCAGCCCGAGTTTGCCGAGGAATGATGCCATCATTACCAGCGCGGCGAACCAGACGACGGTATCCCACGCCCCTTTGTTTTTCAGCACATCATCCCAGCTCAGCACACCGCTGCACAACAGGGCGGCAAGGCCGATAAAGGCGGCGGTAGTCGGGTTCACGTTATATTCACTGCCGAACAGCCAGCCGGGCACGCCGGCCCACAATGCCAGCAGAAGGATAAAGACCCCGAGTGTGATTTTTTCCGGCAGAGACACCGGGCCGAGTTCGCGGATCCGCTCACGGGCAAATTCCGGGGCATCCGGGGTGGCGGTGATCTCCGGTTTATACAGAAAATAGATCACCAGCGGCATGATAATCAGCGAGATCAGCGCCGGTAAAAATGCGGCCACTGCCCACATCGACCAGCTCAGCTCTGCTCCTTTACCGGCCTCCTGTACAATCAGGGTGACAATCAGCGGGTTAGGTGCGGTGGCGGTAATAAACATGGCGGACGTGATAGGGTTGGTATTGTAATTCACCAGCGCCAGATAGCGGCCGATTTTTCCGCTGGTGCCGTCATCGGCTTTTGAACCGAAACTGTCAGCGATAGAGCGCATAATCGGGTGGATGATCCCGCCGCCGCGCGCAGTATTACTGGGAGTGACCGGTGCCAGTACGGTTTCGGCGATCGCCAGGGAATAAGCGATACCCAGCGTTTTCTTGCCGAACAGGGAAATAAAATAGTACCCGATACGTGCCCCGAGCCCGGTTTTATTCAGGCTGAGGGAGACCATAATAGAGACCCCGATAAGCCAGATAAGCTCATTGGAAAAGCCGCTCAGGGCATCAGCGAGCGCAGCTTTCGCGGAGCCGGGATTAGTCACGCCGGTCAGGGCGACAAGGGCAATCGCCACCATGGAAACGGCACCGATAGGCATCGCTTTACCGATAATCGCGGCAATTGTACCGACAAAAAGTGCGAGCAGATGCCAGGCATTAGGATCAACGCCATCGGGTACCGGAACAGCAAACCAGATAATACAGGTAATAAGAACAGCGATTAAGGAAGGAACAGGTTTCAGCGGAGTCAGTTTATTCATAGGTCCGTCCGTGGTAATTGTATTTAACTGCCGGAGGGTGACGTATTTATACTGAGTTAATGAAGGTTATAGTATATTACAACAGGTTAATAACCGTGCTGAGATTTACTGACCGTAATCAATATTATGTCAGATACCGGTTATTTTTCTGTAACAGAAAATAACCGGCATGAACAGGGAGAAAATGCGGGAGAGATTAAAGTACCGGAATATAATAATCCACACACAGGTGCTCTGGCGGATTATCACTTATTGCTTCGGTTCGGGTATATTTTTCAATATCCAGTCCCGGACGGCGGCATAATCCGAGCTGCGGTAACGCGTATAAATACACATTGAAGGTGAAATCCCGGTAATCACGGAATAAGCCGTCAAAATGGAATTTTGCATATTTCCCGCGGTTGATCACCGCCGGTGTTAATTCGTTTTCCTGTACAATAAAGGCCGGATCATCCACCCCGATATGATAGCCGATAGCAATACATTCCGGTTGATCTGATGTTCTGTCATAGGCGGTGCGGACATAACAGTACGGAAGTTCCGGTGACACCAGACGGATAAAATCACGCCAGAATGTCGTGCGGATCTCTTCATGCAGATGGCCGATTTCATCCAGCGGTGACTGGTAGTGATAGCCTTTTTCCATAACAGCGATATCATCCAGCATAATAATGTCCGGCTGTGGCAGCGGCGGCATTTCCAGTTGTACCGGCGGTTGCAGCGTTGTCAGATCCCAGTTGGGATTACGGCGGTATTCTGTCGGGGTCATATTAAAGACTGCCTTAAAACGCCGGGCAAAAGATTGCTGGGAATCAAACTGATACTTCAGCGCGATATCACCGATGTTTTGTGTGGTCAGCCGTAATTCGGTGGCGGCTTTTGTCAGACGGCGGCGGCGGATATAGCCTGCCAGCGTCATATCGGTAAAGCGTTTAAAAATCCGCTGAAAATACCATTTGGTATAGCCGGAACGTTCAGCCACCACATCCAGCTGCAGTGACTTATCCAGGTTATGCTCAATCCACAAAATAATGTCTTTTATCACGCTGAGATAAAAGGCATTGTCATCCTGTTCTTTATCGGTGACCGGTACGGAATCAACGGATTCCGTGACAGTGTTATCATGTTTAAGCATAAGGATTTCCGTTTGTTGGCACCCAAAAAATACTGTGATACGATTACATACTGATAGTATGTAACAGGGCATTTTTACCATGAACACACTGACCAGGCAACAGGAAAATTCAGCACGGACGCGGCAGGCATTACTGATTTCGGCACACGGACTTTTTATTGAAAAAGGCTATCAGTCCGTTTCGATTGATGAAATTGCCCGTGATGCACGGGTCACAAAAGGGGCGTTTTATCACCACTTTAAAAGTAAAAGTGACCTGTTATTGCACTGCTATGAAATACAATTACAGAAAATCAGTGCTGTCCTCGATCATATTGAACCTCTGGCGGATAAATGGGAAGAGCTGCAGCTTGTTGTCCGCAGTTTTATGAATTATCTGGAACAGCATTACCGGGAACTGATTCCGGTTCAGGAAGTGATGCCGGTCGCCGGGTGGTATGAATTTGAGGGTATTAACCGGCGCTATATCAGCAGCCGGGTGGATAATATTATCAGTCAGCTGAAAGCAGAGCAGACAATCAAAGAGTATGACTCTTATCTGTTATGCAGCCTGATCCACGGTTTTATGATGCATATTACCCTGAATATCAAAAGTCTCGCGGAATTCCCCGGCTTTAAAGATGATTTCACTGAAATTTATAATAACTTTCTGCAGACACTGAAAAAAACACCCTGACGGAATACATCCGCTGACATGACGTCAGCGGGCAGATAAAAAACGGGTAATAGCAGGAACCAGTTCCTGGTGCAGCGGCAGCGCCGGGTTATTGTAACTGGCGATAGCCGCCGCACAATCAGCAGGGGTCGCTTTCAGAACGTGATTCATGGTTGCTATCTCCGCATACTGATTATCCGGTGCGGTACGGATAAGCCGTTCGCCGTTTTCCGGAGGGATTTGACAGTCATGACCACCCTGAATAATCAGTCCCGGAACGCTCACTTTTGCCAGCTCTTCTGCCGGGTCATACTGCATCCACTCCATAAAATAGCGCTGTAATTCCGGGGCGAACAGAATATTGAGAGACGGCGGGACATTCTCCGTGGTTTTCTCTGCTTTCAGCCGGTCAATCACATCGTTGATATAGGCCAGCGCCTCCGGCGGGAATGGCTGGGTACTCATTTGTTTTTTCAGGATAATATCGATGGTATATCCCGCAGGTGAAACCAGGATAATCCCCGCCGGTTTATGCTGTTGCGCCATCAGGGTGGCAAACAACGCCCCTTCACTGTGGCCGAGCAGATACACCGGGGTGTCCGGATAGCGCTTTTGCAGAAAATCGAACCACGCCTGATAATCCCGCAGATAACCGGCAAAGGTGATATCTGCCGGGTTAACGGTTGCTGCACCGGCACCTGTTCCGGCTTTGTCGGTCCGCAGTGTGATATAACCGGCATCACTCAGGGCATCGCCCAGCATCCGCAGATTATCGGTCTGACTGCCCGGGCTGTTACCGTCACGATCCACCGGGCCGGAACCGGCAATAAACAGGATAACACCTTTCGGCGTGCTGTTTTCCGGCAGTGTCAGTGTGCCGTTAAGGCCGTTTATTTCAGCCGGGATATTTTTCCCGGCAGCAGCTGTCTGCAAAGAAATAAAAATAATCAGCAGAGCGGTAAAACAATGTCGTAAAACAGCAGTCACGGTAATATCCTGATTAAGTTAAGGCGTGCTTTTAAATGTCATATGAATAATTTTCAGTCCGACCAGACCGAGAATAATACCGGCGGTTTTATCAATCCAGAAGGCACAGCGATTAAATTGCTGACGTACTGCGGGCCGGGTCAGAAGATACATAATCAGGCTGTCCCAGATTAATACGGCCATCACCATCCAGAGTGCAATACCGGTTTTAAATAGTACGGAATTATCCTGACTTTCCAGCACAACAGTAAACAGACTTAAATAGAATAATAAATTCTTGGGATTTAACAGGCCGGAGGATAAGCCGACCAGAAATTCTTTTTTAAACGTACTCTGCGGATCTGTATTTCTGTCTTCAGCTGCCTGTGCCATCAGAAAACGGTAATCAGATTTTTTTGCCCGTAATGCCTGCCATGCGATAAAGAGCAGGAATATTCCGCCGAACAATTTAATCAGAATCATCAGCGTGACAGATTGTGCGAGGATAGCGCCTGCACCGGCCAGGCAGAGTACAATATACAGTGCATTGGCAGTGGCAATACCGGAGACAACACCAAATGCCACCCGTCTGCTGTTACGCAGGGTACTTTTTATAATCAGCAGAAAATCAGGCCCGGGGCTTATCAGAGCGATAAAGTGAGCGAGCGCCACAGCAAAAAAAATCATCATGATGATTATCCGGCACAGAAATGAAGTAATAAAAAAAACATATCACTGAACCGGGGATTGTCATACAGAAATATTGTCAGGGTGCACATAATGCGCGATAACATCGCCTGATGACGAATAGTTAAATATTAATAACGAATTAAAATAATCTGCTTTTTTACTGCTGCGCGGGTGGTGACAGTAATAATGCAGATTGGCGATAACAGAAAAGAAACTACGGAAAAAATACAATAACGCCTGATGATATAAGTCATCATCCTGTTATTTTCCGGCTTTACCTGATTATTGTGTTTTTAGCCGCCGGGATTTGGCGGTAATTTATCCTATGCCGGGTAAATAAGGATTGATAATATCGGGACTGTGTTCAGAACAATATGATGAGATCGATTATGAAAACCGCAATAAAACTAAGTGTATTAGGTTCTGCCGTATTATTAATGGCCGCCTGTGACAGTCTGGATCCGGACAGCACTAAAAATGAATTCTGGTACAGCAACCCGACTGACACCACACTGACCTTTAAAGTGGATGACAAAGAATACACCACCGAACCGGGTACCGCCGCGAAACTGAAATTATCACCGGGTATGCACAGCATTGAGAATGCGAAGGGTGAGAAACAGAATTTTATGGTGTATGACAATAACAGCGGCGGCATTATTAACCCGGATAATCACGTCTATTATATGTTGTCTGAGGTCTATGCGGTGGAAGGGCAGAGCGATCGCTTTAAACCGGCGCTGTATGATGTCACCATTAACGGCCATGATTTACAGATGCCGGTGCGCAGCAGCAATGCCACCCTGATTGACCACAATCTGTTTAATTGCAGTTATCCTGTCGGTACGGCGTTCCCAGAAGAAATTACCACCAGTAACCGCCAGTCTGTCGGCAATATTAAAACCAAATGTTTTGATAAAGCAGAACTGGTCGCCTATATCGAATCCGATTACGGAGAAAAATTACAGCCGGTGGCGCCGGGTGATGAGCTGAAAGACAGCGTCAATATGACTTTCGATTACGCCATTCCGGAGCCGAAGTTTAAAGATGCGGAAACACAGAAACAGGCGCTGAAATTAACCGGCCTGCTGAAGCAGATTAACGAATCTGATAATCCGGATATTCACGACAAGCTGAATAAAGAGATTCACCAGACCACCATGGATCTGGTATCCGCGTCTGCCGGGTCCGCATCATCCAATACGGTGGCGGAAAATGAGTATTACAACACCTTTATCACGCAGACCGGCAATTTCCGCGCCTTCGGGGTTCTGCCGAAATAAGTGATTTTTCATTCAGTTCCGGAAAGGGCCGCATTATCACGCGGCCCTTTTTTATTAAAAATTTTAATGAAAAATAATGAGTTGCTGGTTTTATCAGCAACAAAAAATTAAACAATAAAGAGAGGGACATCAAATAAAAAAGGAGTATGATTTCAGGAGAGCCGTATTTTTCATCTGAAAACCGGCCGGTAGTATAAAAAAACAACATCAGGGTTAATCTGATGTAAATAACAGTTTAAAACACACTTTATTACGTAACATCTGTTACGGAATCCTTTATCTGCAACAAAGTAATGGCGGAATAATGTACGGTCCGCCCGGTAAAATAACACATCACTATGTCAATAGCGGTGTATTTTATTGTTCATTTTGTTAAAGGCAGATGTCAGTTTTGTTCTGAACTCCCTCACTTTCTGCTTATTATTTTTTCTGCTGCCGTCAGGCTCAGAAGAAATTAATCAGATTTTTTAAAGTCTCCGGGGGATTAAGTACATCAGCATTATGGAGATAGTATGAAGTCAAGAAGTTTAACGACCTGGATTGTGGCTGCGTTATTTATCGGGGTGATTGTCGGCTTTGCGCTGAACAAACTGGCCACACCCGGGTTTAATCAGCAATATTCTGCTGATATCTCAGTGGTGACAGATATTTTCCTGCGACTCATTAAAATGATTATCGCGCCGCTGATCCTCTCCACGCTGGTGGTGGGTATTGCAAAAATGGGGGATGCGCGGACACTCGGCCGGGTTTTCTCCAAGACGTTGTTTTTATTTGTCTGCGCTTCTTTTATTTCCATTACACTCGGGCTGGTGATTGTTAACCTGCTTAAACCGGGTGCGGGAATTAACTTTGTGGCACCGGCGGATACGGTGGTGGACAATGTGGCGACCGCCGCGTTTTCGGTGAAAAACTTTATCGCCCATCTGATCCCGACCAGTATCGTTGATGCCATGGCCCGTAATGAGATTTTGCAGATCGTTGTTTTCTCTATTTTTATGGGAATTGCTCTTTCCGCTATCGGTGAAAAAGGTAAGCCGATTCTGACACTGCTGGAGTCGGTGGTCAGCCTGATGCTGAAACTGACCGGCTATGTCATGCTGTTTGCGCCGCTGACGGTTTTTGCCGCTATTTCCGGTATGATCGCCGAGCGCGGGCTGGTGGTGCTGCTGGAAGCCGGTATTTTTATGGGTGAATTCTACCTGACACTGGCAACATTATGGCTGGTGTTAATCGGTCTGGCAGTTCTGATCGTGGGGCGCTGTATTCTGCGGCTGACCAAAGGGATCGCTGAGCCGGCGCTGCTGGCATTTACCACCTCCAGCTCTGAAGCGGCGTTTCCGGGCACACTGAAGCAGCTCGAGCAGTTCGGTGTCTCCAATAAAATCGCCAGCTTTGTACTGCCGATTGGCTACTCCTTTAACCTCGTCGGCTCTATGGCGTACTGCTCTTTTGCGGTTATCTTTATCGCCCAGGCCTGTAATATTGAGATTTCCATGGGAGATCAGATTACAATGTTGCTGATCCTGATGCTGACATCCAAAGGTATGGCGGGTGTGCCGCGTGCCTCGCTGGTGGTGATTGCCGCCACACTGACACAGTTTAATATCCCGGAAGCCGGGTTAATTCTGCTGATGGGAGTCGATCCGTTCCTGGATATGGGCCGCTCCGCGACCAACGTGATGAGTAATGCGATGGGCGCGGCGATTGTCGGGCGCTGGGAAGGCGAGCATTACGGGGAAGGCTGTCACGGAAAACCGCCGGTAGCGGTAGTTGAGATGGCAGAACCGGAGCCGCTGAAAAAAGCAGGCTGAAGAACCTATTCTCTGTATGAAAAAAAACACAGGTACCGATTTTCACCTGTGTTTTTTTATATCTGCAGTTTGTATCTCATGACCCGCTTAACACTTTTACATTTTCATTATTCTGTATTTCCGTATTAAGATCTCATTTTTATTAAAATAAACTTTGGTTTTTTATTTTATAAATTTAATTCAATCATCAAATGTAACGATAATATGTTATTTTCTCATTTTGAAATCGTTAATTTATGGTTTATTACTTTGTTTTTAAACGGATTTAATAATGATATTAAAATGGTGTGATACGTGTCTGTTCCTTCATGAAATTCACCAACTTCTTCATTTTAATCATTTGTTTTCGTGCATAATAAGCCACCATAATCGGGACAGGTAATTTTATTTTTTAAATTGTGAGTCAATAGGTTCTTCATTTTTCTGATTTAATACGAGTGAATATAATGACAAATAAAACTTTTGAGTATCAGGAGCCATTCCCGTTATCGGAAGATAAAACGGACTATTATCTGCTGAGCAGGGAGCACGTTTCCACGGCGACATTTGAAGGCCGTGAGATGCTTAAGGTTGAACCTGAAGCGCTGACGCTGATTGCCCAGCAGGCCGTGCATGATGCCTCCTATTTCCTCCGTCCGGCACATCAGAAACAGGTTGCACAGATTTTAAGCGACCCTGAAGCCAGCGAAAACGACAAATATGTCGCGCTGCAACTGCTGCGCAATGCGGAAATCTCTGCCAAAGGGGTTCTGCCGAACTGTCAGGATACCGGCACCGCGACTATCGTGGCGAAAAAAGGCCAGCAGGTATGGACCGGCGTCAACGATGCGGAATGCTTATCCCGTGGTGTTTACAACACATTCCAGCGTGAAAACCTGCGTTATTCACAGAACGCAGCGCTGGATATGTACACGGAAGTGAATACCGGCACCAACTTACCTGCACAGATTGATATCCTGGCCACCGAAGGCGCGGAATATCACTTCCTGTTTATCAATAAAGGCGGTGGCTCTGCCAACAAAACCGCGCTGTATCAGGAAACCAAGGCCATTCTGGAACATGATCGCCTGAAAGCATTCCTGATCGACAAAATGAAGTATCTCGGTACCACTGCCTGCCCGCCGTACCATATTGCGTTCTGTATCGGCGGCACCTCACCGGAAATGAACCTGAAAACGGTGAAACTGGCGTCCACCAAATATTATGACAATCTGCCGGATACCGGTAATGAGCTGGGACGCGCCTTCCGCGATCGCGAGCTGGAGCAGGAACTGCTGGAAGCCACCCGTGAGTTCGGCTTCGGTGCCCAGTTTGGCGGTAAATATTTCGCCCATGATATCCGTGTGATCCGTCTGCCGCGTCACGGCGGTTCCTGCCCGATTGGTCTGGCACTGTCCTGTTCGTCTGACCGTAACATCAAAGGCAAGATCACCAAAGACGGGATCTGGCTGGAGAAACTGGAATACAATCCGGCAAGTTACATTCCGGAATCCATGCGCAAAGAGAATGAAAGCGACATGGTCAGTATCGATCTGAACCGGCCGATGGCGGAAATCCTCAAAGAGCTGAGCAAGTATCCGGTCTCCCCCGCGTCTCTCTCAGCGGCCCGCTCATCATTGCCCGTGATATCGCGCATATGAAACTGAAAGAGCGCCTGGACAGCGGACAGGGATTACCGCAGTATTTCAAAGATCATATGGTGTACTATGCGGGTCCGGCGAAAAAACCGGAAGACCTGGTCTCCGGCTCTCTCGGCCCGACCACCGGTAACCGGATGGATCCGTATGTGGACTTGTTCCAGTCGCAGGGCGGCAGTATGCTGATGCTGGCAAAAGGAAACCGCAGTCAGGCGGTGACCGATTCCTGTAAAGCACACGGCGGCTTCTATCTGGGCAGTATCGGCGGTTCTGCGGCGATTCTGGCTCAGGAATATGTGAAGAGCCTGGATATTCTGGAATACCCTGAACTGGGTATGGAAGCAGTCTGGAAAATGGAAGTGGAAGGGCTCCCGGCCTTTATCCTGGTGGATGACAAAGGGAATAACTTCTTCGAACAGGTTCAGACGAAAAAATGTGAGAAATGCGTGGCAGGCCAGCCTGCCTGAGCCAACACTTTCCCTGAGGAGTTTGCATGAGCGACGAACGTTATCAACAACGGCAACAGAAACTGAAAGAGCATGTCGACGGGCGCGTTGCCGCGGCTCAGAAGACCGGCGGAGTCCTGATGGTCTTCACCGGTAACGGGAAAGGGAAATCTACTGCGGCCTTTGGTACCGCGACCCGCGCCGCCGGACACGGTATGAAAGTGGGCGTGGTGCAGTTTATCAAAGGCCAGTGGGAATGCGGCGAGCGCAATGTGCTGGAAAAACTGGGGGTTGAATTCCATATCATGGCCACCGGTTTTACCTGGAACACGCAGGACAAAGAAGGCGATACCAAAGCGGCACAGGAAGTATGGCAGTTCGGCAAAGCGATGTTAGAGGATCCGTCCTATGACCTCGTGGTGCTGGATGAACTGACGTACATGGTGCGCTACGGCTATATCGACCTGGATGAGATTATCAGTTACCTGAAAAATCGCCCAGAAAACCAGAGCGTGATTATTACCGGCCGGGGATGTCACCGCGATATCACGGATCTGGCAGACACCGTCAGTGAGCTGCGTCCGGTTAAACACGCGTTTGACAGTGGTATTCAGGCACAGAAAGGTATCGACTGGTAATTCATCCCGTAAATACAGTCTGTTATCACAATCGCTCCGTTTATACGGGGCGATTTTTTTTGCCGGTCCGGCAGCGCTGCGCTTTGTTTTTCGGAATAGACTGCTGGCAGCGGATGAACATAAATTGATACCTTTGCATCCGTAAAAATACTGAGTAAACGGAAGCAGACAGAATGAAATTAAAGACGATCTCAGCCCTTGCGGTATCCGCTGTTGTTCTGGCCGGTTGCCAGAATATGAATTATGACACCCTGGCACAGTCCGGCGGCCAGTTATTTCAGGCGGCCACCTTAACCGATGCGGATATGGTGAAACTGACGGACGGTGCCTGCAAAGAGATGGACGCAAAAAATAACATTGCACCGGCCTCCGGAAAATACGCGGCACGCATGGACAAAATCGCCAAATCATTAGGTTCCGATGTGAACGGCACAAAAGTGAATTACAAGGTCTATATGACCAATGAACCGAATGCCTGGGCGATGGCGAACGGTTGTGTCCGTGTTTACAGCGGCCTGATGGATATCATGAATGATAATGAAATCGAAGGTGTCCTGGGGCATGAATTAGGACACGTCGGCCTGGGTCACACCCGTAAAGCAATGCAGGTTGCCTATGCTGCGGTGGCGGCAAAAACCGCGGCGGGTTCAGCGGGCGGTCTGGCGTCTGAACTGAGTAATTCTCAGTTTGCTGATATGGGTATCAAACTGGTTAATGCGCAGTTCTCACAGCGTCAGGAAACGGAAGCGGACAATTATTCCTATGATCTGCTGAAAAAACGCGGCATTTCAACGGAAGGTCTGGCCACCGGGTTTGAAAAGCTTGCGAAAATGGATAAAGGGCAGAACAGCATATTTGATTCTCACCCGCCGACCGCAGAGCGCGCAGAGAATATCCGCAACCGGATCGCGGCAGATAAACAGTAAGTATTCCGGATAATAAAAAAGGTGGCTGAGCCACCTTTTTTATTTAAGACAGAATCAGTTCTTTTTCCCGCGATTTCTCGTGGATCCAGTCACTGAATTTCCGCAGGTTGAGTGATCCTTTCTTGTCCTCTTTATAGGTGAGAACAAAGCGGTTGCCGGTGCTCATCGGCAGGTCGCACGGGATCACCAGATCGCCGTTTTCCAGATCTTTCTGGATGGCAAAACGCGGCAGCAGCGCCACACCGAGATTTGAGCGGATGGCGGAGATCAGCATCGAAAGCAGATCAAAGCGCGGACCGACCCGGGTTTTCGGGTTGTGAATGCCCGAGAGCTGGAACCAGTCACTCCAGGCATCGAGGCGGGTGGTCTGATGCAGCAGAGTAAACTCTTCCAGCACCTGGCTGGTGGTGAGTTTGATACTGTCATCCCGCCACAGCATGCGGCTGCAGACCGGTACCAGCTCTTCCTCAAACAGATATTCAAAATCCGGCCACGGATTACAGAAATCCTCACGCATGATTGCCGCATCGTATTTCAGGCTGGTAAAGTCCGCCGGTGTGGTTAATGCGCTAATACTTAATGCGATTTCCGGATGTTTCTCACGGAAGCTCTGCAGGTTCGGGATCAGCCAGTGTGTGCTGAAGGTCGGTGTTACCGCCAGCTCAAACAGCTGCTGTGATGACTGCCAGGACATAATATCCTGGGTGTCTTTTTCCAGCTTATCCAGCGTGTCATGCACCAGCCCGAGGTAATGCTTTCCGGCATCACTGAGGAAAATACGTTTGCGGACGTGATGAAACAGCGACACATTCAGAAATTCTTCCAGCGCGGCGATCTGACGGAAAACCGCGCTCTGGGTCAGTGATAACTCTTCCGCTGCCCGGGTGTAGCTCTCATACTGTGCAACAGCTTCGAAGGTGATCAGTAAATCCGTTTTCGGGATCTTCTTTCGCATGGCGTTTTACTCCCTAAAAATATAATCCATTTTACCGGGTGGGGGATGGCGGCAGAGTGAAACCACTCCCGGCCTGATGCCCCATATGACAATACATGCTGCATGCGGCGTTAATAACGGACATGGCTAATGCCGCGCCGCTGCCTTCACCCAGCCGGAGATCCAAATATAAAAAAGGTTTCAGACCGAGCTGCTCAAGCGCGATACCCGCGCCTTTCTCGGCGGAAAAGTGGGACGGGATAAGATAGTCCCGGACAGCAGGGGCCAGACGGCAGGCCGCGATGGCGCAGGCGTAAGATAAAAAGCCGTCGAGCACGACAGGAATGCCGCAGGCTGCGGCACCCAGAATCACACCGGTCATCCCGGTCAGATCATACCCGCCGACTTTGGCGAGCACATCAATGGCATCTGCAGGATCCGGCTTGTTCAGCGCGATAGCCTGTCTGACGATCGCTTCTTTGTGCGAGACGCGATCCAGCGGCAGATTGGCGCCGATACCGACGGTATCATGCGGATCAAGCCCGCACAGGACGCTGATCATCGCAGACGCCGGGGTGGTATTGGCGATCCCCAGTTCTCCGGTGCCGACAACGCGGATCCCGGCGGCAACCCGCTGTTTTACCAGCTCAGCACTGGCGACCAGCAGATGCTCCGCATCGGCGTAAGACATTGCCGGGCCTTTGGCGATATTGCCGCAGCCGCGTGCCAGTTTCAGGGAAATCATGTCATCGATAGGATCGCAGTCAATACCGATATCCACCGGCAGCACGCTGGTGCCGTTGCTGCGGGCAACCGCGCAGACGCCGGTCAGCTGTTTCTGAATATTGCGGGCCTGGATAGCGGTGACTTCCTGCGGGGTGACGGCGACACCTTCTGCAAATACGCCGTGATCCGCACACATCACAATAATTTCTTTCGGCAGATTATCCGGATGGTCAATTCCCGGCATTCCGGCAAGATGTACCGCCAGATCTTCCAGGCGGCCGAGACTGCGCGGCGGCTTGGCCAATCCGTTGATATGCTGCTCTGCCGCCTGCATGGCCGCGTGATCCAGAGGTGGGATCGCACGGATCAGGTCTTTCAGTGTTGTCATTGTTTTTATGCTCACATTATATTTTTATAATCAAACAACAGGCGTAAAACATGATCGCCCGTTAAACACAGCTAACGTCATAAATCCGTCGCGGCATTCCGCCACACTGTAACTGTCCTGTTCACAGGGGAACTGCCACATGGCCTCTGCGGGCAGGCCGAACCAGCGGGTGATGATAAGCCCGAGCACGCCCTTGTGGGCGACAATCAGCCGGGTTGCCGGGGTTTCTGATGCTTCCCGGCGCAGTTCATCCGCCACCGCCTGAACCCTCGCCGCAAACTGCGGAAACGGCTCGCCGCCGGTCGGTGCGGCATGCAGCCAGTCATTCATCCAGGTTTCCCAGTCCGCCGGGTAACGGGCGGCAATCTCACTGTAATGCTGCATTTCCCACTCGCCGAAGTGCATTTCATTGAGGCGCGGGTCGCAGTGATAGTGATGAGTTTCCGGGGCGCGGATGTATTCCGCTGTCTGTTTTGCCCGCTGCAATTCACTGATCAGTATAGTATCTATCTGAATATCCTGCAGATAAGCGGCTACGCTGGCTGCCTGGCGGTGGCCGTGTTCCGTCAGCGGTAAATCAGTGCTGCCGTAGAACAAACCGTCTTTGTTCCCGGCGGTTTCCCCGTGGCGGACAAGAATAAAGCGGCTGATACTCATCTGCTTACACCCAGAACAGCGCGAGCAGGAAGATAATTTCCCCGCACTCTTCAGCGGCACCGAGTGTGTCCCCTGTTTGTCCGCCGAGGTGATGGCGGAAATAACGCCCCAGCCCGTAAATAATAAAGGCGGTGATAATCAGTGCGCCGAGGGCTTTCATTCCGCCCGCTACCGTGACAATCACCGCGCCGGTGGCGAGGGTGATGACAAACTGGCGCAGAGTGATACGGCCGATATAAATATTGCCCATACCTTCCCCCTCGCGGGCATAGCGCTGGTTGTACATCACCAGTGACATACAGGTGCGGCCTGCGACCGGGGCGCAAATCAGCAATCCGGCAGCGGTGGTCAGGGAAAGGGAAGAGGAGGCGAGAAGCTCATACGCGGCAGCGGATTTTGCCATCAGGGCAAAAATCAGTGCCAGACAGCCATGCGTACCGATGCGGCTGTCGCGCATGATCTCCAGCATTCTTTCGCGTTTGCGGGCGGAGAAAATACCGTCACAGGTATCTGCCAGGCCATCGAGGTGAAAACCGCCGGTGATCAGGATCAGTGCCAGCACATAGCCCAGCGCGGCGATCAGCGGACTGTGAGCCGCTTGCGCAATCCACACCGTCAGCAGTGTTGCAATGATCCCGGCAATCAATCCGATCACCGGAAAAAATGGTACGCCACGTCCGTACTGCTGAAACTCCGTGCCTTCACTCCAGCGCTGCGGCACCGGAATGCGGGTAATAAACTGGAGTGTCGCCCACAGGTATTTCAGGTTCATTTGATCTGAACTCCGATCCCGGAGACCACCAGCCAGACCTGTTCGGCCTGACGGGCGAGTTTCTGATTAATACGTCCGGCGATATCGACAAAATGGCGTGCCAGCCGGTTTTCCGGTGTGATGCTCATCCCCAGTTCGTTGGTGACGATATACACCGGGCACTCGCTCTCTTTGCAGGCATCAATAATATGGTCGATTTCGCTGTTGATGCTGATCTCCAGTTGTGCGTAATCGAGCGTGTCCGGATCCGCGCCGCCCGAGGCGTCATAGAGCAGATTGGCAATCAGCGTGGTGATGCATTCCAGCATCACCCCTTCGCCCGGTTTGCGTTCATAACGGATAGCATGGGCAATGTTTTTAAAACCTTCCCACGTACGCCAGTGCTGCGGGCGATCGGCCTTATGGCGTGCCACGCGGGCGGCCATTTCATCATCCGTCACCACTGAGGTGGCGATATAGAGCGCACTGTGACAGCGGTTATCCACCAGTTCTTCAGCAAAACTGCTTTTACCGCTGCGGGCGCCGCCGGTAATTAAAATCATGCTGTTTTCTCCTTGTGTGCACGCATCAGATGGCAGATTTCATCAATATTGAGGTGTTCCCGCATCTGCTGCGCCAGAATATTAAACTGCTGTTCTTTATGCAGCGCATAATCAAACGTGCTCTCCGGCAGGGGCTCCAGCCCTTTCTTTTTCCGCAGCTGATTGAGCAGCGGACGGGTGAAATTGTTGCGGTCAAAAATTCCGTGCAGATAAGAGCCCATCACACTGCCGTCCGGGCTGACCGCACCGTCAGCATGGTTGCACGGCTCGCGGTTTTTCTCATGCATCTGTGCAAACGGGATGGCATCCGCGCCGGTTTCGGATACGCCCATGTGGATCTCATAGCCGCTGATCGGTTCACCCTGACAGGCAGACCAGATCCCCGGCAGTGCGCCGCACACGGTTCCGGCGGTCTGGGTGGTATTTTTTTCCGGTGAGAAGCGGGTGGTGATATCGAGCAGCCCCAGTCCCGGCAGATCGGATAATCCGGATTCGACATCATCATAAATATGTTTACCGAGGATCTGATAGCCGCCGCAGATCCCGGCGACCGGTGTACCCTGTGCATGGCGGGTGAGAATGGCTTTATCCATTCCTTTCTGACGCAGCCACAGCAGGTCACCGAGGGTATTTTTACTGCCCGGGATAATCAGCAGATCCGGTTCACCGACCAGCAGCGGATCGGATTCATAACGCAGACGGACATCCGGCTGGGCGGCAAGGGCATTGAAGTCGGTGAAGTTGGCAATGTGCGGCAGCTGAACCACCACAATATCCAGCACTTCCTCTGTTTTGCCGTCATATTTGCCGACCTGCAGCGCCACGCCGTCCTCATCTTCCAGATCCACATCCAGCCACGGCAGCACGCCGAGCACCGGAACGTTGGTCAGATCTTCGATTTGTTTAATGCCCGGCATCAGCAGAGCGACATCACCGCGGAATTTATTGATGATCACGCCGATCACCCGGGCGCGTTCGTCGTCTGCCAGCAGGGCGAGTGTGCCGTAAATCGAGGCGAACACACCGCCGCGATCGATATCCGCCACCAGGATCACCGGCGCGTCTATCATTTCAGCCATACCCATATTCACAATATCGCCGTCGCGCAGATTGATCTCCGCCGGGCTGCCCGCGCCTTCCAGCACAATAATGTCGTGCTCAGAAGCCAGGTCATTGTAAACATCACGGATCATGGCTTTCAACTGAGGTTTGTAGAGGTGATACTCCGCCGCATCCATATTTTGCGCGACTTTCCCCATCAGAATAACCTGGGATTTGCGGTCAGAGGTCGGTTTGAGCAGAACCGGGTTCATGCGCACATCCGGTTCTATACCGGCAGCTTCCGCCTGAAAGATCTGCGCCCGGCCCATCTCTTTGCCGTCACGGGTGATCCCCGAGTTCAGTGCCATATTCTGTGATTTGAACGGCGCGCAGTGATAGCCATCCTGAGAAAAAATCCGGCAGAATCCGGCAACTAATACACTTTTTCCGACATCGGAAGCAGTACCCTGGATCATCAGTGAAAATGTCATGCCATTACCTCGTGTGTTCCGGCGGCGGGAGTTGTCTGCTGCTGCAATTGTGCAAACAGCGCCTGTTCAGTTTTGCACAGCGGCAGTCCGGTTTCGCAGTGGAGTTTGACCAGCCACGGCTGTTCCAGCCCGGCGGCGGTGATCATCTCTTTTTGCAGGAAAACGGACTCCGGTGCACCGTGGCCGCACACTTCGCCGTGCGACATCACGTAAATACCATCACAGACCTGATAAATCAGATCAATGTCATGGCTGGAAATCACAATGTGTTTACCGGCTGCGGCAATACGGGCCAGCAGATCGATCATCTGCTGACGTCCGGCAGGATCCAGCCCGGCCGTCGGTTCATCGAGCAGCAGATAATCTGACTGCATCACCAGCGCCCCGGCGATCGCCACGCGTTTTTTCTGGCCGAAACTCAGGTGCTGCACCGGTTTATCACGGAAGGCGAGCGCATCCACCAGACGCAGAGCCTCATCGGTACGGTGTTTGATTTCATCCTCTTCCACCCCGAGATTGCGCAGGGCGAAAGCGATATCACTGTCCACATCGGTGTAGAAAATCTGCATATCCGGATCCTGAAAAACGGTCACCACATGCTGACGCAGTTCCAGCAGGGATTTTTTGTCGTATTTCAGCGGATTACCCCGCCAGTTCACCTGACCGTCCTGCGGTTTCAGAATACCGGACAGGTTCATAAACAGGGTGGATTTTCCGCAGCCGTTAGCACCGATAATCCCGGTGACCTGGTGCGCGCCGAAATCCATTGTCAGGTTTTTCAGGATATTATCGTCCTGATAGCGGAATGTGAGACCGCTGACCGATAATTGCGGATGATGATTCATAGGTGGAAATCTCCCTGATAGAGCTTCACATTCAGTGCGACGGACATTTGCTGATAGCGCATCATCACGCGGGAAAACAGCATGGTAACCAGCATAGCCAGTGAGCGGTAGCCGGTGCGCAGGTTGCGGTAGCCGAAGCGCAGGGATTGTGCGTGATAAATGGTGGCGGCTTCTTCCAGAAAGATAAAGATAAAGCGCCAGGTCAGCAGGATCTGCTCGATCAGCACCAGCGGCAGACGGCCGCGTTTCATCAGTTTAATCAGCTGCTCAAACGGCATATTGAGCATAAACCAGAAGGTGGCAGCGAGAGCCGCCATGCTGCGCCAGAAGGTCTGATTGGCAGTTGTCAGACCGGCGGGATCAAGGCCAACCCAGTACTGACCAATCTGAATGCCCCACAGCAGAGTGTCCGGTGTGCGGGCAAATGAGATAATAATGGCCACCAGACCCACCGCCAGAAAACTGAACGGGATCAGCAGCCATTTAAGATAGCGGAGCGGCGATACCCGCAGTAACCAGCAGGTAAACGCCGCAATACACAGCAATAAAGCCGCCTGGCCTGCCGGCGGCAGGCTCATGGCCAGAACCATCATCACGACCCAGAAGGCAAACTTCATCCCCGGGTCACGCTGACGCCAGCGGCTTTGATAACTCAGCGCATCAAGGCTTTGCATTTTTCCGGCCGCTGCGGTAGTAACCGAGCACGTAGAAAATCACTGCAGTGCCCAGACAGCCCTGTAATGTAAACAGCAGACTTTCGATTTCACCACTGGCCGGTTCGTACAGAGACTCAAACCAGGGCTCATAATCCGGCGCGATAGCGAGGATCTGCTGCTCTGCCTGATCGTCTGAACCGCCGTATTCACCGCCATGATCGATAAAGAACGGGATGACAAAAATCGCAACAGTCAGAAACAGTAAAATCAGTGTCTTTTTCATGCCCGCACCTCGTTACCCACCAGGTTACGTTTCACCAGCTGATCATAAACCAGTACCGTCAGCAGACCTTCCGCAATCGCAATTGGTACCTGAGTCAGACAGAAGATACCCATGAACTTCAGGATCGCCGCACCCATCCCCATCTGCGGATCCGGGAAAGCGACACCGAGCTGCACCGAGGTGACAAAATAGGTGGTTAAATCCGCTATCACCGCGACAAGGAAGACGCAGACATCCTTACGCCAGCCCAGTTTGGTGGTGAAACGCCAGACCAGATAGCCGACAATCGGTCCGATAACCGCCATCGACATGCCGTTGGCACCGAGGGTGGTCAGGCCGCCGTGTGCCAGCAGTAATGCCTGGAACAGCAGCACGATGGAGCCGAGCACAGCTACCACGGATGGCCCGAACAGGATCACTGCCAGCGCCACCCCGGTAGGGTGAGAGCAGCTGCCGGTCACTGACGGGATCTTCAGCGCGGAAAGCACAAAGATAAAGGCGCCGCACAGTGCCAGCAGAACTTTCTGGTTGGCATCTTCCTGAACAATCGCTTTAAGGCGGACAATCCCCGCGCCGAGGAACGGCAGGAAAATCAGCCACCAGGCAATCGCCCACATCGGCGGTAAAAAGCCTTCCATGATATGCATGGCAAAGGCTTCCTGGGGTGCAATCATCAGCAGAATAGTGACGGCGGCACCGGTTAACGAGAACTGCGTGAGTTTCTGTTGCATAACAACCTCACCGAATTATTTCCGGGTTTTATTAATTAATACCGTTGAGAAATAAGGCAGTGTCTGTTCGTCGTCGATCTCATCCAGGCGCCGCCAGCACTGTTCAGTTTCCAGTGTGGCATCGGCCATCAGGATGGCATGATCAAACAAATCATGGCGGCGGAGCAGATCGCGTACCTGTTGTAAACGACCATAGACCTTCATTAACACAATGCATTCATGATGCGTGATCGCATGCTCCAGCTCTTCGGGAGATGCGGTACATGACATGACAGCAAGGCTCTGGTTTTCCATTGCCAGCGGGACAACGGCCCGTGAAGCGATAGCCGCAAACGAGGTCACGCCCGGAATCACTTCCAGCCATGGCTGATTGCCGATACGCTCCAGCAGGGAAACCCAGGTACTGAACAGCATGGAATCGCCCAGGGTGATAAAGCCGACTTTTTTACCGTCAGCCACATCCTCCTGAATCGCTTTCGCGACATCATCCCAGACTGCTTCTTTCGCTTCCTGAGGCGCTTTCATCAGGAAGTGATAGGTTTTCACCGTAGTTTTACCGGTGATATACGGGGCGACAATGGTATGTGCCAGGCTCGGGGCATCTTTCTTACCGGCCGGGGCATACAGGATATCCAGCTCGCTGATAATCCGTGCGCCGCGCACCGTGATAAGGTCACTGGCACCGGGACCGGTGCCGATAGCGTAAAGTCTGCCCTGTGGTTTTTCTGTTTGCTGACTCATGTGCGGATATTACTCCCCGTTATCCATTGTCTGCGCCAGGTGTTCGACAAACATCTGACGGATCATATTGTTCTCACCCATGCCCTGTAACCATGCGGTAGCCTCGATTCCGGCCTGTTCCAGCTGTGTTTTCCAGGAATCTTCTTCATCGGAGGCCATATCATTGATGGCATGGTCACCGGCGACCAGCATCAGCGGCATCAGGTGTACTTTGCGGACGTTTTCGGCTTTCAGACCTTTAATAATCAGGTCGATTTCCGGATAGCTCTCCACCGCCCCGACACGTCCCGGGAAGCCGCTGTTGGTCATCATGTGATCCAGGCAGGCATAAGCGGAGAAGGCGTGGTGAGTGGCACCGTGACCCATAAATACCACACGCTCGTCGGCTTTCAGTTCCGGCATCTGGAAGTGCAGGGCATCAATCAGCTGTGAGTAATCCTCAAAACTGCTCAGCAGCGGCTTGCCCACGCGCAGATAGCGGAAGAACGGACGGTATTTTTCAACCTGGCCGACAATCTTTTCGTATTCGTCCCCGTTAATCACATGCAGTGACTGGATAGCCACATCCTCATAACCCTGCTCGTGCAGATGGCGTAATGCCTCTTCAGGGTTATTGATATGCAGGTTATCGCGCTCTTTTAATTTGCGGATAATCATGCCGGAGGTGAAGGCGCGGAAAAAATCACGGCCGGGGAACGCTGCCGCAAGCTGCTTTTCACAGCTTTCGATATTTTTTTCACAGGTTTCCGCGTAACTGGTGCCGAAACTAATCACTAATAACGCTTTTTTCATCTCATAACCTCAGTAAATCAACAGACAGAAAAACGGGATGTCAGATACTGCTCTACCCCGCAAAGATCCTGCAATTCAGTCACATCACCGGACACCCGGGTCTGCGGGCGTACCACGACAATGCAGGGAATTCCCAGCGCCAGACAGGGGGCGATTTTTTCACTGAATCCGCCCTGGGTGCCGGACTCTTTGGTGATCACCACATCCGTGCCGCAGTAACGGTAAAACGCTTCATTAAATTCCGCCGAAAACGGCCCTTTGAGGGCAAAAATCTGGTCAATGGTCATCCCGTAAGATTCGCACTGCGCCAGCACTTCCTGTGTCGGCAGTACCCGCGCCAGCACGGTTTTGCCCGGCAGCCGGGCAATATAATCCGCCAGCTGTTTGCTGCCGGTGGTCAGCAAAATCCGCTGACCGAGTGTCATGGCAATCTCACAGGCGCTGTCGATGGAGTCCGTTTTGTAAATCAGCGGGTTATCAACCGCGTCAATATCACTCGGGCGGTTATAACGCACCAGCGGAATGCCCAGCTCACGCTGCACCTGCAAAATAGTGTCGCTGAGCACGGCGGCGTAAGGATGCGAGAGATCCGCCAGCAGGCGGATCCCGTGACGGCGGCAGTATTCCGCCATCGCCTGTGCATCCATCCGGCCTTCCCGGATCTCACCCTGTAATCCGGCTGCCTGCTGACGGCCTGCGGCGGTGGCGACCGAGAGCCGGTAGCGGACTCCCTGTGCATCCAGGCGCTCACAGAGCAGACGGGCATCACTGGTCCCGCCGAAAATCAGCAGTCTGCCGTCATTCACAGTTTGTATCCCCGTGGTGTGATCATCAGGTCATCACTGATATAGGTGGATTTATTACCGACAATCACCAGGCTGGTCATATCGACACGCTCATATTCCATCTCACCGAAGGTGGTGATCCATTTCTCTTCTTTCTTACGGGCCGCAGCTTTCACCACGCCGATCGGGGTGGTGGCGGCTTTGAACGGTGCCATCAGTTCAAAGGCACGGGCCAGATGACCTTCGCGGCCCAGGCTGCGCGGGTTATAGAAACAGATAACAAAATCGGCTTCGGCGGCGGCTTTGATGCGTTTCTCAATCACCTCCCACGGCGTGAGCAGGTCGCTCAGGCTGATATGGCAGAAGTCGTGCATCAGCGGGGCACCCAGTAAAGACGCGGCGGCGATACTGGCGGTAATACCCGGCACTACACGCACCTGAATATCGCGCTTCTCTTTGGTGACGATTTCGAGGATAAGCCCGGCCATGCCGTAAATCCCGGCGTCACCGCTGCACACCATCGCCACGTTTTTGCCTTCCTGTGCAAGCTCAATGGCCAGATGGCAGCGTTCGATCTCTTTGCGCATGCCGGTTTTGATGACTTCTTTGTCGCCCACCAGAGGTTTCACCAGATGGGTATAGGTTTTATACCCGACGACCACTTCCGCTTCTTTCAGTGCGGTGACGGCTTCTTCGGTCATCATGGCTTCACTGCCGGGGCCAATGCCTATAACGGTTAACATACTGTTTCTGCTCCTAACGTAATGGTGATCCCCCGGGTCTTACAGGTTTGCCCTATCAGACAGCCTTTGCTCATCAGCCAGGCGACCGGCCGGGATACACTCCCGACACCCGTGGTTTTTTTAACAAATTCTGATTCCGGGAACTGTGCCGCCACAGGGGCAAGTTCCTCAGCACTGAATACGGTAAACGGCACCTGATAGCGGGCAGCGAGCGCCAGCAGGGCGGGCTCCTGTGCTTTCAGGGTAATACTGCCGATAGCGCGGACGGCTTCCGGCAGCAGATTGTTCTCAGCCAGCTGTTCAGCAAACAGCTGCTGAACCTCGTCTGCCCCGGTATCTCTGCGGCAGCCCATACCGGCAATAATCCGGCGCGGGATCAGTTTATATACCGGCACCGGCAGCATCACTTCCTCGCGGCGGTAACTGACGCACACCAGCGCATCCAGTTCCGGCAGAGTGCGCAGATCCGCCACCGGGATAAGCCCCGGTAAGGCGTATTTATCCTGCTCTGCCGCCATATCAGGATGCCACCAGATGCCGATACGATCCCCGCTGACCATCATCTGGTTCAGGGTTTTGACGGTGGCGCGGAAATCGGTGAAGGTGGCATTCATCTCCTGCGCCAGCAGATCAAAACTGGTGACCTGATTGACATCGGTGGCGGTGGTGATCACCGCCTGTCCGCCGATCCGGCCCGCCAGCCAGGTGGCCAGCTCGTTAGCCCCGCCGAGATGGCCGGAGAGCAGACTGATCACATGCTGTCCTTTCTCATCCATCACGATCACGGCCGGGTCACTCATTTTGTCCTGAATCACCGGTGCCAGTACCCGCACGGTAATGCCGGTCGCGCCGATGACAATCAGAGCGTCATTCTCTGCAAATGCCTGCTGTAAGGTGGCGGCAAAGCCGTCACGGAACGGTTCAAAGCCATCCGAGACCAGTTTTTCGCTGGTGTAACAGGTCACCGGCAGCAGCGGGCGGATCTTTTCCGCCAGCGCTTTGCCGCCCGGTGTCAGGCAAAACAGCGCAATGCGCTTACCGCGAGGCTTTGCGGTACTCATGGCTGAAGCCTGCGTCATACAGTTTTGAATAGTGATACTCGTCGCCGAGGAACGGACCGACCAGAATCAGTGCGGTTTTGCGGATTTTTGCTTCGCGCACGGCGACGGTGATTTCCGCCAGTGTGCTGCGCAGCACCTGACAATCCGGCCAGGTCGCTTTATACACCACGGCGACCGGGGTAGTTTCCGGATAACCGCCTTCGGTCAGTTGCTCCACCACGCCTTTGATATCCTGAACAGACAGGAAAATCGCCATTGAGGTCTGGTGAGCGGCAAAGCTGCGCAGACTCTCTTTCGGCGGCATCGGTGTGCGGCCTTCGATACGGGTGATAATCAGGCTCTGGGATACTTCCGGTACGGTGTATTCCACACCCAGTTCGGCTGCGGCACCGAGGAAGGAACTGACGCCCGGGATCGCACTGAAACCGATATTGTGTTCCGCCAGCACTTCGCCCTGTTCACGGATAGAGCCGTACAGGGAAAGGTCGCCGGTCTGCAGGCGCACCACCAGTTTGTGGCTTTTCACGCCGTCAACCATCACAGTGATGATGTCGTCGAGGGTCATGGCGGCGCTGTCGTAGCTTTCGACGCCGTCTTTGCAGTAGTCCAGCAGATCAGTATTGATAAGCGAACCGGCATAAATGACGATGTCAGCCTGTTGTAAAATACGGTAGCCTTTCAGGGTGATAAGACTGATATCCCCGGGACCGGCTCCGACAAACCAGACTTTCTGACGGTCAAACTGTTCAGCCACAACGCGCCTCCTTACGGCAGGAAATAAGATAGGTAGGATTATTCGGTTTAAAATAATAACTGTGTCCGAGCGCGGTCATATTTCCGGCCTGTAATTCACAGCAGTCCAGTTCGCTCACCGCACACTGTTTCAGGTGCGCAATGGCTTGTGTCAGGTTATCCAGCAGGATAAAGGTCATCACCAGGGTGCCGTCGCTGTGCAGATGATCGAGAGACCAGTCGATAATCTCCGTGAGATTTCCTCCGGTACCGCCGACAAACACGGCATCTGCTTTTTCGGCCAGTTCCACCGGTGCATACGCGTCAATCACGCGGATTTGCGGGCAGCGGAAATGGAGGCAGTTCTCTTTGATAAGCGCAATGGCTTCCGGTTTTTTCTCGATGGCAATAATCTCAAGCGCCGGGTGGCTGAGTGCCGCCTCAACCGAAACACTGCCGGTGCCCGCACCCACATCAATCAGGCGCTGTGCACCCTGTAAATCCAGCCGCGACAGGGCGAGAGCCCGTACCGGCTCTTTGGTCATCGGGATCTGTTGTCCGCGCAGAAACAGTTCGTCTTTCATCAGGCCACACTGCCTTGTTTATCAATTAACACCACATTCATGTCGTAATCCCCGCTGACATCGTCCGCATTGAGGATGGTGATCCGTTCATTGCGGCCGGAGAGGTTTTCTCCGATGATCATCCGCCGGGTCTGGCCGCGCTGCCGGATTTCGGCAGCGATTTCTTTCGGGCCGATCTTACTGTCCGTCACCATGCCGATACGCTCATGGGCGAGCAGCCAGTCAAAATCCGGGCTGCGGTTGTGGCTGCTGGTGAGATAAATATCATTCATATCCATCCCCGCACGGGAACACAGATATTGTACGGAGCTGATACCCGGCACTATCTGAACCTGCTCCGGTGCGAAGGTTTCGCTGATGCGTTTGCCGATGCCGAAAAACATCGGGTCACCGGAAGCCAGAATGACAATGCGGCGATCAAGACGCTCTGCTATCCAGTTCATCAGGCCGCTGATATCCGCATCAATGACACGGGTTTCTGTGGTCAGCCCGGCAAATTCATCCAGATGGCGCTGACCGCCGATTAAAATGTCCGCCCCGGAAATCACATCCGCTGCCCGCCGGGTCAGATACGCTTCTGAGCCGGGGCCCACGCCTGTCACATAAATCATCGGAATCCCTCCGTTATGGCGCTGAGCGGCCGGTTGGTCCCCAGCACCTGATTATCAAACGAGAACAGAATGGCATCACAGTGCGGCGGCTCATCGGAGAAACGCAGCATCTGATTAATCCGGTCACAGATTTTTTCCGCGATCCGCGGATAGACCGCCTGCCAGCCTTGTGCGTTAATCAGTTCAATCGCCGCTTCGGTGGTGGTGCAGCCGTCCACTTCCTGTAATAAGGAGAGCGGAGCGCCGATCAGGGCGAGATTAGCAATCAGGGTTTCCATCCGCGCATCCGCAATATGGCTGTGGGTGTGGAAAATGCCTGCCGCGATTTTGACCAGCTTGCCGAAGTGCCCGAGGATCACCACCTGCTCAAACTTCAGTCGTGTGGCTTCCTGCAGCATATAGCCGACAAAGTTACTCATAGTGACGACATAGGTGCCGTCCAGCCCGAGCTGTTCGCTGACAAACCGTTCGCCGTGGTTACCCGGCACCAGGAAAACGCGGGTCATACCCTGGGCGCGTTTCATTTCCAGCTCGATGGACAGGGAGCGTTTCCAGCTCTCTTCCGACATCGGCGTGACAATACCGCTGGTACCGATGACAGAAATTCCGCCGAGAATACCGAGGCGACCGTTATAGGTTTTTTTCGCTCGCTCTTCCCCTTCCGGGGCAAATATGGTGATATCCGCCCCCCGGTTCGGGCCGATGACTTCGCGGACCGCCGCTTCAATAGTCTGACGCGGCGTTTTGTTGATCGCCGCGTCACCGATAGGCAGACCAACACCGGCCTTCGTCACCCGGCCGACACCTTCGCCGCCGTCCAGGGTGATAATGCCGCTGTCATTGACTGCGACACGGGCAAAAATCAGCATGCCGTGGGTGGCATCAATATCATCCCCGCCATCTTTACGGATGGCGGCGGTGGCGGATTGCCCGCAAATCAGCGGATCTTCCACATTCAGGTTCAGTGTCACACCGGACGGCGTGACAATCGACACCTGCTGAATCACTTCCTGACGCAACACCATCAGCGCCGCCACTTTGGCGGCAGCGGTGGCACAGGAGCCGGTGGTATACCCCTTGCGCAGTGCCTTGCCTTTGTGCCAGACGACGCCGGTGCCGTTATCGTCAGGTGCTGTGATGTTTTTCTGCGTCATGATTACGCCTCCGGCATCCGGTAAAGGATGGCGTTGATAATCGCAGCGGCCACGTTACTGCCGCCTTTGCGGCCGAGCGCGGCGATACACGGCAGCGAACTCTCCGCCAGCGCATCTTTGGATTCCGCCGCGCCGACAAAACCGACCGGTACACCGACAACGGCAACCGGTTTTTCTGTGTGTTCCAGCACGCGGAACAGGGCGGTCGGGGCATTGCCGAAGACAAAAATTTTCTCACCCGGCTCCTGCATGGCGATATCCACGGCGGCCATAGAGCGGGTCATCTGCTGCTCTTTGGCGGCAGCGACCACACGCGGGTCGCTGACATAGCAGCGGCACTCTGAACCGTATTTCGCCAGGCGGGTTTTGTTGATCCCAGACAGTGCCATAGTGGTATCGGTATAAATAGTGCAGCCGCGCATAATGCCGTCACGGAGGATTTCAATCACACCGTCAGAAAAATGCAGGATATCCAGCCAGTCAAAATCGGCAGTGGTATGGATAGCGCGTTTGATAATTGCCGCGTGATCATCACTGGCGAAACGGTATTCCGGCCGTGTTTCGCGGATAATGTCATCAATGATCAGAAAACTGTTTTTTTCGATTTCCTGCGGCTGTTGTATGTAACTCATATTTTTCCCTTACAAAATCCACTGTGCCAGAAGATGAATGACGGCGAACAGCGCCAGTGCGGCGGAGGAGGCAACCCACATCAGCCGGATGGTGCTGAGAATATCGTCTGCATTGATGTCGCGGGTGTTGTCACCGATCCACGGTTTATCCACCAGTTGCCCGAAATAGGTATTCGGCCCGCCCAGCTGCACACCGAGTGCGCCGGCAACAGTCGCTTCGGACCAGCCGCTGTTCGGGCTGCGGTGATTGGCGTGATCACGTAATCCGGTGCGGAAAGCCTCGCGGTAACGGTATTTCAGAACAAAGGCGGCGAAGGTGAACAGCAGCCAGCTCAGACGCGCCGGGATATAGTTGGCGACATCATCCGCACGGGCGGAAAACATACCGATATCGCCGTACTTTTCATTTTTATAGCCGACCATCGAGTCCAGGGTATTCACCGCTTTATAGGCCATCGCCAGCGGTGCGCCGCCCAGTAATAAGAAGAACAGCGGGGCGATTACGCCGTCGGTGGTATTTTCCGCGACGGTTTCGGTTACCGCGCGGGTGATTTGCGGCGGTGTCAGCTCCCGGGTATCACGCCCGACGATCCATGATAATTTTTCACGGCTCTCAGCCAGATCATCCGCTTTCAGCGCGTCATACACCCGCATCGCCGCATCCTGTAAACAGCGGGTGGCAAGAACGGTGTAGGTCATCCAGATGGTGACGAGCCAGCCGAGACTGGTTTCCAGATAAAACGCCAGCGCCAGCACGCCGTAACTCACCGCCCAGGTGCCGCCGACGATCACAATCCACAACACGGCTCCGCCACGGCGCAGTGCCGCACCGCTCTGACAGCGGCGGCGGATCACACCTTCGGTTTTACGGATGGCGTTGCCAATCCAGCGGATCGGGTGCGGCCAGTGCTCCGGGTCACCGAGGCGCCAGTCGAGCAGGAAAGCGGCCAGCCAGCTGAGCAACGTCATAACACACTCCGTGCCAGGGCAAACCAGTGATCCAATAACCCCGGACGCTGGGCAAAATGCACATGCAGATATCCGGCAAAGGTATTTCCGACCTGATAACCGCCGCGCCAGCGTTTGAGGATTTCGCCGTCGCGCTCTTTGATAAACTCAAAAGCAGACGGCAGATCAGTCTCAAAATCAGAATAATGAAACTCGTGGCCGCGCAGGCGTTCACCGGCACGAACCAGAGTGGTGTCTGTCAGTGCGGTACCTTCACAGTAACCAAAGCGCTTCAGTCGGTTACCCATGGTGCTGTGCCCGGCAATGATGCCGGTCATCGGGAAGGTGTTGCCGGTGCTGTCTGTCAGGGTTTCACCGAGATACATCAGCCCGCCGCACTCCGCATAAACAGGAATACCGCGCTGATGCGCTGCCAGCAGTGCGTCCCGCATCACGGTGTTAGATGAAAGTTTTTCAGCATAGACTTCCGGATAACCGCCGCCTATGTAAATCATATGGCACGGATCCGGCAGGACGCTGTCATTGAGCGGGCTGAATGTGACAATCTCCGCGCCGCTCTGACGCAGTAAATCGAGATTATCAGGATAATAGAAGTTAAAAGCGGCATCATCCGCCACGGCAACGGTCAGCCCGCGTCCGGCATCCGGTGTGGCGAGCTGTATTGGTGTGCTGTCTGCCGGTGCCTGCCAGTGTGTCAGGGAAAGCAGCTTATCCACATCAACGGTTTTTTCTATCTGATCGGCCAGGCGCTGCCAGCGTTCAGTCTGCTGTGCCTGCTCCTGCGGCGGGATTAGCCCCAGATGACGGGAAGGGAGTTCAATATCACTCATCACCGGCACGTAGCCGATCACCGGCACATGGCAGTAGTGTTCAATCGCGTGTTTCAGGAGCTGGAAATGACTGTCACTGTTAACCCGGTTAATCAGCACCCCGGCGATATTCAGTGACGGATCAAAATGCTGAAATCCCATCACCGTGGCGGCAATAGAAGTGGAAACCGCTTTGCCGTCGACCAGCATAATCACCGGGCAGTCCAGCTGTTTTGCCATCGCGGCAGTGCTGCAATAGTGAGGGTCGGTACCGAAGCCGTCATACAGGCCCATCACGCCCTCAATCACACCGGCGTCTTTGTCCTGCATATAATGACGGAATTGCGGGGTCAGAACGGACTCCGGCAGCATAAAGGCATCCAGGTTACGGGAAGGTACGCCGGTGACGGCGGTATGCCAGCTGCTGTCGAGGTAATCAGGGCCGACTTTGCAGGGCTGGACACGCAATCCGCGTGCACTGAGTGCCCGCATGATCCCGAGGGTGATGGTGGTTTTTCCGCAGCCGCTGCTGGTGCCCGCGATTACGAAGACCTGTTTTTGTGCCTTATTCATACGCTACCTTTGACACGGTGTTGTTGCCAAAAAAACGTCCTGATACCAGGAAAGCAAAAAAAGGTTAAATAAATTAACCCGGTGAACTGTCTTTTTATTTTCATGATCATAAGCAACACGGAATATTGCTGAACAGCGACACGAAAATGTAATGATCATTTAATTAACATTGCCGATTTTTGATATAGTGATTTTTTTACGGCTATTTATATTCGGGTTTAATAAAACATAAAATGCTGCTTTTATATATCTGCTTATTACAGTTTGTGAGTTTCTTCACATAAATACTTGATTTGTGATCAAGATGAATAAAATGCAACTATTTTATTTTTATAAACATATGCAAATATGTTAATTAAATGATCTTGTTTTTATTATTTGTTAATGATAATTTCAGAAATGGCGGCTTATTTGTTGATTATAATAACCTGTTTTTATGAGGTGAATGTAAAAATCCATTTATTTCAGTTGCTTGAAAGTGCATGATCTACTTGATTTTTTTTCATGAACTCTTCCGTTACGTGAACGTATTATTGGGATATTAGTCATATATTTTTTCCTGTAATTATTTAATAATACAAAATATTAAACAGAATTGTCTTTATTACGCATTTATCGTGAATAGATCAAAGAATAAAGTTCACGGGTAATTAATACTGCTGTCCAACTACAAAACATCATTAATAAATAGTATTTTTTATCACCACCAGGTGTCGTGCATAACGAATAAAATGATGTGATTTTTTCATGTTGATTAATCTGATTGATAAGGCAATAAAATGAGCAAAGGTAAAGTATGGCTGGTCGGAGCCGGACCCGGAGATGCATCATTAATTACCGTAAAGGGACTTCACTGTATACGTCATGCCGAAGTGCTGGTGCATGACCGTCTTGTCAATCCTGAGCTGATCGCCTGTGCACCGGCGGACTGCAAAATCATCAATGTCGGTAAAACACCGAATCACCATCCGGTGCCGCAGGAAGAAATCAATGCCATCCTGGTGAAATATGCCGCAGAAGGCAAAAATGTTGTGCGCCTGAAAGGCGGGGATCCGTATGTGTTCGGCCGCGGCGGCGAAGAAGCGGAATCTCTGGCCGAAAACGGCCTCGATTTTGAGGTTATCCCGGGCATCAGTTCCTCTATCGGCGGGCTGGCGTATGCGGGGATCCCGGTGACTCACCGCGATCACGCATCAAGCTTCCATGTGGTCACCGGCCATATGTGTCAGGGGAATGAGCCGCAGAACTGGAATGCACTCGCTGCCCTTAACGGCACACTGGTGATTCTGATGGGGATGACCCGCCTGGCCGAAATCAGTCAGTTGCTGATCGACGGCGGAAAATCACCGGATACCCCGGCTGCCGTGGTCATGTATGCCAGCCAGCAGCGCCAGCAGGTGGTTACTGCCACCCTCGCCACCTTACCGGAAGAGGCTGCGCGTCATAAATTACATCCGCCGGCACTGATTGTCGTTGGTAATGTGGTGAATCTGCACCAGATTCTGGCATTTGCGGCCACACAAATTGATATTACGCAGGAAGCCCCATTAGAAGCTGCGTCATAGTATTATCCTTAAAATAATAAGCATCCGGCTGTATGCAGGTGATACTGTGTGCAGCCCTTACATTTGGAGGAGGCTATGAGCGAACACGGTGGTAATGTGGTAGAGGTGGCTGAGCTCCTCGGCATCTCACCCGCATCTATCTTCGATTTCAGTGCCAATATTAACCCGCTGGGGCCGCCCGAGAGGGTTAAAGCCATCATCCGCGATAACCTGTCAGTTATTGAACGCTACCCGGATATTGAATACCGCTATCTGCATGCCGCACTGGCCAAAGGTGCGGGTTGTGAACTGGGGCAGGTCATTGCCGGTAACGGAGAGACGGAACTGATTTACGCGCTGGTGCGCCATCTCAACCCCCACAGCGCATTACTGTTAACCCCCGGATTTGCCGAATACCGCAGAGCACTGGAACAGCAGGGCTGCGATATCATCGAACACCCGCTGACGGAAGAGAATGATTTCCAGCCGGATGAATCCCTGCTGGCGGATATTGAAGCCCGCCGCCCGGACTGTGTGTTTATCGCCACACCGAATAACCCGACCGGTCTGATGCCGGATACCGCACTGCTGCACAAACTGGTGTCCCTGTGCGAATCCCGCCATATTCATCTGATTGTCGATGAAGCGTTTATTGATTTTCTGCCGGAAGGATCACCGCTGACAGCGCGCCTGCCGGAAACCCGCTACCTTTATCTGCTGCGTTCGCTGACAAAATTCTTCGCCATTCCCGGTCTGCGCCTCGGTTATCTGCTGTGCGGCGACAGCCACATTATCAGTAATCTGAAAGCCTGGCGTGAGCCGTGGACTATCAATGGTCTGGCTGCGCTGGTGGGTGAAGCACTGCTGGATGATGAAGACTATATCCGCAAAACACAGGATTTTATTGCCGCCCAGCGGGAATACCTGTGCAATGAACTGCGGCAGTTTCCGCTGCTGAAAATCCGGCAGCCATCGGCAAACTATATCTTTATCCGCTGCCTGAACGGCGTGGAACTCCAGTCCGCTCTGCTGAAATATAAGCTGCTGATCCGCCGCTGTCAGAACTACCCGGGGCTGGATGGCTCTTATTACCGGATCGCGGTCCGCAGTCAGGCGGAGAACCGTCATCTTATCGGCGCATTAAAACAGGTATTTCAACATGGCTGAGGCACATTGTCCGGCATCCTGCGGAGAATTGTTGCAGGGATGGATCCTCGGGGGAGAAAAACTGGTTTCCTGCCCCATCAACTGGTACAGCTATGTCTCGGTGGAAGAAGGTGTTCCGCTGGGGCTGGAACGGCCCCGCATGCGCCAGATGCTGGAACGCGTACTGAAACATCTGGATATCGTGCCGGAAGCCACCGGTATGCTGCGGATCGAATATGAATCCACCATCCCCGTCGGTAAAGGGCTGGCTAGCAGCACAGCGGATATTGCCGCCACCGCCCAGGCGACCGCACGTTTTTACGGCCATGAATTATCACCGGAAACTCTCGCAGAACTCTGTGTGGCGGTTGAACCGACAGACAGCACGCTCTTTTCCTCCCTGACACTGTTTGACCACCAGACGGCTGAGACACAAATATCACTCGGCTGGGCGCCGGATCTGAAACTGCTGCTGCTGGAAAGTCCGGATGTGGTACTGACGGAAGATTTCCACAAGCGCGACCGCCGGGCCGCATTGCTGGCGCGGGAACCTCTGCTGGCTCAGGCCTGGAAACTGCTTACCGCCGCCTGTGAACAACAGGATCCGCAGCGACTGGGCGAAGCAGCCACTCTGAGTGCGATCGCCAGCCAGGATCTGCTGCCCAAACCCGGTTTCAGCGAGCTGCATGCCCTTGCAGATAAAGGAAAGATTTACGGTCTGAATGTCGCCCACAGCGGCAGCGTGGCCGGGCTTATCTATGATGACACCCTGCACGATAAAGATTTTATTTATGACTGGATCCAGCGGCATCAGCTGGACAGATTCTACCCTCAGGTGCATGAGGTGAGCATGGCGCCGGGCGGCGTCCGCTAAATACTCATCATCCTTCAGCCTGTGGCTGTGTTGGTTTCATTCAGCTGACCGGGTCACATACTGGTGTATGCTCCCCGGTCATCTTCACTTTGCCGCCTTGCCACAGACCGAATGATTTTGAGTATTCCTATCCGCGTCATTCTTCAATCCGCAGCTGCGTTGGCTGCACTCAATAAACCGGGTCACATACTGATGTATGCTCCCCGGTTTCTTTCGTTTGCCGCCTTGCTGCAAATTGAATAATTTAGCGGATGACTCCTGAGTCTCTTTTTATTTAACGTCCTGACTTCTGTGGGATGATATTGAATATCCACGGTTTTCATCATGCCAAAGTAAAAGGCAGATAACCGGCAGAGAGA
>NZ_KV791661.1:61023-243464 GCF_001807955.1 Morganella sp. HMSC11D09 | reverse complement strand
GGCTTTTCGTTTTGCCGGTTATCAGCCCGGCCCCGGTGCTGAGCGTTTCACCCCCCTTTGTTAACAACAGGCCACCGAACCAAAGTTCGCATAATTCCATCCGCAGCAAAAGTAAAAGGCAGATAACCGGCAGAGAGACGAAAAGCATGCGCGTCATGGATGACGCGCCTGAGCGCACAGGGAAGTGTTTACAGCGACTTTTCGTTTTGCCGGTTATCAGCCCGGTCCCGGTGCTGAGCATTCCGCCTTCTTTATTAACAACAGACTCAGGTGCTGAGCATTTCCCCTCAATTTAACGCGCTGCCCCACAAAGTACGCGCCGCTTTGCTGCGTCCCGGTAACGGGCAGGATATGATTCAGACAACTGATTCTGACGCTGTCCGCAAAGGAGACACTATGCTGCGTTATCCGCTGTTTTGTGATTTACAGGGAAAGACCTGTCTGGTCGTGGGGGGCGGGGAAGTTGCCGCCCATAAATGCCGGACACTGTTACAGGCCGGGGCGCATGTCACCGTCATTGCCCGCTGGTTCCACGGAGATCTCACCGCTCTGGCGGGAAATCCGCATCTTACGCTGACAGAAGCGGACTTTGATGCTGCACTGTGGCCGCAGGGCTGTTGGCTGGCCTTTGCCGCGACAGACTCACCGGAGGTAAATCAGCAGGTGCTGGAACAGGCCAATGCCCGTCACTGCTTCTGTAACGTGACTGACGCGCCGGAAAGCGCCTCATTTATCTCCCCGGCCACCATTGATGTCCCGCCGGTTCAGATTGCGCTGACCTGCGGCGGAAACCCGGTCTATACACAGTTTCTGAAACACCGTGTTATGCAGGCGATTCCGGCGGATGCCCCGGTGAAGCTGCGTGCCGCCGCACGGCTGCGCGAGCAGGTTAAAGCCACCAATGCTTCCCGCGATGCCAAACGGCTGTTCTGGCAGAAGTTCTTTACCGACACCGCCCTGGAACAACTCCTGCCGCTGGAAGATGAGGAACTGCTGACTGACTACCTTAATTACCTGCTGGCTCAGTTTACCGAAGAGCACGGAATCCGCTGAAAAAATAAAACCCCGGCACCGTAATAGCGGTTCCGGGGTAATTATGTGAGCTGAATGGCTTATTTCAGCCATTGGAATAACAAAAACAAGACAGCATCATTATCATATTAATAATAAGCCATTTACTTTTTTGTATCATTTATTTTTTTATTTCTCTGTGGCATTCCGTTGCATACTTTAATAAGATGTTCGTCACACTATTTCGTCATTTTTTATCAAAATATATTCATGTGGAATATACTATAAAATATATTTTAAACATTAAAAATTAATTGCTATTTATGGTGAATTTAATAATATAACAATGATCACAAAATCAGGATTGATTTATTTGTCATTAGGTTTAAATAATTGTTAATTAAAGTTTTTGTTTGTTGTTTTTGATGGTATCTATATGATTTTAAATGGAATTTAAGTGTGATCTGCATCGTGTTTTATACCCCACCGAAAACCATTCCGTTTTTGCAAGATATCCTTACTTTATATCAATTGTTTTTAAATCCCCTGAATTGCACATTATCATCAGTGGAAAGTTAAGGAATTAAATAGGGATGAACACCTGATTTGTACTTAGATACTTTCTTAATTAATACCAAACGGATTTAACAGATTTTGTTTTAACTTTAATTCCGAACATTCAGTTTATTTAGAGGTATATCATGCAGAAGCCTACCATTGTTATTGGTGTAATTGGTGCCGATTGCCATGCCGTCGGTAACAAAGTTTTAGATCGCGTGTTTTCCCAGCACAATTTTAATGTGATTAACCTGGGTGTCATGGTCAGCCAGGACGAATATATCGACGCCGCTATTGAAACCGGCGCGCAGGCAATCGTTGTTTCCTCTATTTACGGTCACGGCGAAGTGGACTGTTTAGGTATGCGTGAGCGCTGCATCGAACGTGGTCTGGGCGAAATTCTGCTGTATGTCGGCGGTAACCTGGTTATCGGTAAACAGGAACCGGCTGAAATCGAGAAAAAATTCAGCGACATGGGCTTTAACCGCGTGTTCTTCCCGAGCACTGACCTGGAATACGTCTGCGATGTCATGAAAAAAGACATTGAAAAAAGCCCGGCCCGCAAAGAAGGAATGACCGCGTAATGATCAACGTCTCGATAGATATCGGTTCAACCTGGACAAAAGGTGCCGTGTTCGACGTGGGAAGTGATGATCATATTGAATTAAAGAATTATGCCCTGACCCCCACGACGATTGACCATCTGGCAGACGGATTTTTCACTGTACTGAATAAAATCCTCAATGTGTCCGATGCGCGTCCTTTACTGGAAGCCGGGAAAGTTAACATTAACTATTCCTCTTCCGCCAAAGGCGGGTTAGCGGTAGCGGCACTGGGTCTGGTTCCGACAATTACCCTTGAGTCAGCAAAAGTCACTGCTCACTCAGCGGGCGCAAAAGTGTCTCAGCACTTTGCGTACAAGCTCAACCGGACTGATATCCGCAAACTCGAACAGACACCCCCGGATATTTTCCTGTTCACCGGCGGGACGGATGGCGGCGATGTCGGATACGGATTACAAAACGCAAAAATGCTGGCGGAATCCGATCTGAACTGTTCCATCATTTATGCGGGTAACCGTGATATTCAGGACGATATTGCTGAGATCCTCGGCCATAAAGAACTGACTGTCGTTAACAACATTTTACCGAGTCTGGATAGTCCGAACCCGTTTGATGCGCGTAAAGCTATCTGTGACATTTTTCTGAAAAAGATTGTGAAGGGCAAGGGACTGGACGTCATTGTTGAACAGACCGGCGAAGAGCCGCGTCCGACACCATTCTCTGTCTTTGAGTTAGTACAGCAAATCCGTGACAACGTTCCCGGCTGGGAAGAGTTTGTGCTGATGGATATGGGTGGCGCAACGACGGATATTTATTCGTCCTGCAACAACAGCTTACTGCCGGATACCATTTTACACGGGATTCCGGAGCCGAAAGTGAAACGGACTGTGGAAGGTGACCTTGGCATGCGTGTATCGGCGGTAATCGCCGGTGAGGCAGGCCGCGAATTAGCCGAAGCGCAGTTTGTGAATCATCCGGAGCAGCTGGATGCCTTTTACCGCTACACCCGTTATGTCAATGAGCACCCTGATTATCTGCCTCAGACGGACGAAGAACGTGTTTATGACCATCTGTTAGCCGGTATTTGTGTCGCACTGGGAACTGAACGCCATGCGGGCACAAAACAGCAGGTGACCACCTGTGCAGGTACGGTGGATTTACAGATTGGCCGTGATTTATCACGGGTCAGCAAAATCATCGGTACCGGCGGCTGGTTGTCGCGGACAGCTGATTTTGACATTAAACAGTATATGCGGTACCGCAAATTCGATAACAAAGGCCGTCAGATTCTGCTGCCGGACGAATTTGAGTACTACCGGGATTCACAAGGGTTATTTCCTCTGTTAGCCAACGTCGCCTGCCGGTATCCGAAAGCAGCAGCTCAGACCGGCGTGCAGATTTTGACCAGATAGCAAGATTATTGGAGCCATTAAATGGAACTGAAGAATAAAAAAATTGCAATCGACGACTTCATGGCCGAGCGCAAAGACGTATTAAAGACCTGGGTGACAGGGAAAGACGTGGAAAACTTTGAAGATGGTGTCAAATATCAGGCGACTATCTCTGAAGATAAAAACTTTGCCAAAAAATTATTCGAAGCTGACCGCGACGGCATCACATTAAGCCAGCCGCGTGCAGGTGTTGCCTTAATCGAAGAGCACATCGAGCTGCTGAAAAAACTGCAGAAAGAGTGTGACCTGCTGCCGACCACTATCGATGCGTATACCCGTCTGAACCGTTATGAAGAAGCGGCAGTCGGTATCCAGAAATCTGTTGAAGCCGGTACCTCTAAACTGAACGGCCTGCCGGTGGTTAACCACGGTGTTGCAGCCTGCCGTCACATCACTGAATCCCTGGATAAACCACTGCAGATCCGTCACGGAACCCCGGATGCACGTCTGCTGTGTGAAATCTCCATGGCGAGTGGTTTCACCAGTTACGAAGGCGGCGGTATCTCCTATAACATCCCTTACGCAAAACGCGTCACCCTGGAAAAATCCATCCGTGACTGGCAGTACTGCGACCGCGTAATCGGTTTATATGAAGAAAACGGTATCCGTATCAACCGCGAACCATTCGGTCCGTTAACCGGTACGCTGATCCCGCCATTCATTTCCCACACTGTGGCAATCATCGAAGGTCTGGTGGCGCTGGAGCAGGGCGTTAAATCCATCACCGTCGGTTACGGCCAGGTCGGTAACTTAGTGCAGGATATCGCGGCAATCCGCTCCCTGCGTGAACTGTCTCATGAATATTTCCGCGCTTACGGCTACGAAGATTATGAGCTGAGTACCGTATTCCACCAGTGGATGGGCGGTTTCCCTGAAGATGAATCCCGTGCGGCGGCAGTTATCTCCTGGGGTGCGGCGGTTGCCGGTATGTCCGGTGCAACCAAAGTAATCACCAAGTCTCCGCATGAAGCATTCGGTATCCCGACTGCGGAAGCGAACTGCCAGGGTCTGCGTGCCTCCAACCAGATGCTGAACATGGTCCGCGACCAGAAATTCCCGCCGTGCAAAGACGTGGATCTGGAAGTGGAACTGATTAAACGCGAAGTCCGCGCAGTGATGAAGAAAGTCCTTGAACTGGGTAACGGCGACATTGCAGTCGGTACTGTCCGCGCATTCGAAGCCGGTGTTCTGGATATTCCGTTCGCTCCTGCGATGTGTAACTCCGGCAAGATGATGCCTATCCGCGACAACAACGGTGCAATCCGTGTGTTCGACGCAGGCGCGGTTCCGCTGCCGGATGACGTTCTGTCCATGCACCATGATTTCGTTGCTGAGCGTGCCCGCGAAGAGGGTCGTGAAGCTTCATTCCAGATGATTATTGATGATATTAACGCAGTATCTCACAGTAAATTAGTAGGAAGACCATAATGAAAATTAAACAGGCATTGTTCACGGCGGGTAACTCATCCTTCTATTTTGACGACCAGCAGGCTATCAAAGACGGCGCAGGTCACGACGGTTTCGTCTACACCGGTAAGCCGGTCACTCCGGGCTTTACCGCAGTGCGTCAGGCGGGTGAGTGTGTGTCAGTCCAGTTAATCCTGGAAAACGGTTCTGTGGCAATGGGTGACTGTGCCGCGGTTCAATACTCCGGTGCGGGTGGTCGTGACCCGTTATTCCTGGCGGAAAACTTCATTCCGTTCCTGGAAAAACACATCAAACCGCTGCTGGAAGGCCGTGATGTCAGTGAGTTCCGCAACAACGCTAAGTTCTTCGATGAACTGAAAGTGGAAGGCAAACAACTGCATACCGCTATCCGTTATGGTCTGTCCCAGGCTCTGCTGGACGCTACAGCACTGGCAAGCAACCGTCTGAAAGCTGAAGTTGTGTGCGACGAGTGGCATCTGCCGGTTGTGGCTGAGCCAATCCCTCTGTTCGGTCAGAGTGGTGATGACCGCTACAACGCTGTGGACAAAATGATCCTCAAACACGTTGACGTTCTGCCGCACGGCCTCATCAACAACGTGGATGAAAAACTGGGCCGTCAGGGTGAAAAACTGCGCGCTTATGTTGAGTGGCTGGCCAAACGTATCGTTGAATTACGTACAGAAGACACTTACAAACCGTCTCTGCACATCGACGTTTACGGCACCATCGGTTTAATTTTCGACAAAGATCCGATTCGTTGCGCAGAGTACATCGCAAGTCTGCAGGAGCAGGCCGGTGATCTGGAACTGTACATCGAAGGTCCGGTTGACGCAGGTAACAAACCAGACCAGATCCGCCTGATGAAAGGCATTATGGATCACCTGAAAAAACTGGGTTCCAAAGTCAAAATCGTTGCTGACGAATGGTGTAACACCTGTCAGGACATCATCGACTTCACGGATGCCGGCTGCTGTGACATGGTTCAGATCAAAACCCCTGACCTGGGTTCTGTTCACAACATCGCTGACGCGGTGCTGTACTGCCAGAAACACGGTATGGAAGCATACCAGGGCGGTACCTGTAACGAAACCGACGTCAGTGCGCGTACCTGTGTGCATATCGCGATTGCGACACGTCCGATGCGTATGCTGATCAAGCCGGGTATGGGCTTCGATGAAGGTATGAACATTGTTCATAACGAAATGAACCGCACACTGGCTGTACTGAAAGCAAAAGCATAAGGAAGCATTATGTCCAGGACATTTAAAATCCTGTCCCCTACTGCCATCCTGGGGTACGGATTTCCGGAAGAGAGTTTTATGAAGGCGATGGAAGAATCGCCGGATCTTATCGCCGTCGACGCCGGGTCTTCTGACCCGGGTCCTCACTACCTCGGTTCCGGTAAAGCCTTTACCGACCGTGCCGGGGTAAAACGCGACCTGCGTTATATGCTGAAAGCCGGTGTGAAAAACAATATTCCGGTTGTCATCGGTACTGCCGGTGGTTCAGGTGCACAGCCTCATCTGGAATGGTGCCGAGAAATCATTCTGGAACTGGCAAAGGAAGAAGGTCTGTCATTCAAGATGGCCCTGATCCCTGCGGATGTTGAGAAGAAAACCGTTCACGAAGCGCTGGATGCAGGCAAAATTACGCCGCTGGCGTTCGTGCCTGAACTGACGCATGAAGTGATCGACGAAAGTACCTATATCGTTGCTCAGATGGGTGTCGAGCCGTTCCAGGAAGCACTGGCAGCCGGTGCTCAGGTTGTTCTGGCCGGCCGTTCTTATGACCCTTGCTGCTTCGCGGCTCTGCCGATTATGAAAGGGTTTGACGAAGGTCTGGCACTGCACTGCGGTAAGATTCTGGAGTGTGCGGCAATCGCAGCCACCCCGGGTTCCGGATCTGACTGTGCAATGGGTATTATCGACGAAACCGGTTTCACCCTGAAAGCATTCAACCCGATCCGTAAGTTTACGGACACCTCAGCAGCGGCTCACACCCTGTATGAGAAATCCAACCCGTACGTATTACCGGGACCGGGCGGTGTGCTGGATCTGAAAGAGTGTAAGTTTGAAGATCTGGGTAACGGGCAGGTTCGTGTAACCGGTTCACGCCATGTATCAACACCGTATACCGTTAAACTGGAAGCTGCACGTCCGGTCGGTTACCGCACCATCACTATCGCCGGTACGCATGACCCTATCATGATCGCCGGTATGGATAAGATTCTGGTGGAAGTGCGTAAAAGTGTTGAGAAAAACCTCAGCATCGACCCTGATACCGTGAAAATGAATTTCCATCTGTACGGTAAAAACGGTGTGATGGGTGACGCAGAACCTGAAACTGTGACCAAGAGTTATGAGCTGGGTATTTTACTGGATGTTGTTGCTCCTACCCAGGAGCAGGCAGACAGTATCTGTTCCCTGGCACGTTCCACTATGCTGCACTACGGGTATGATGGCCGTATCGCCACCGCGGGCAACTTAGCCTTCCCGTTCTCTCCGTCGGATATCCGTGCCGGTAAAGTGTATGAGTTCTCCATCTATCATCTGATGGAATACACCCCGGATATTAAATTCACATTCCGTATGGAGAATGTAACACCTGAAGGAGTGGCGAAATGAAAAAGTCAATTTTAGAATTAGCCAAAGTTGTGCGTTCTAAAAACTCCGGTCCGTATGAAATTGTGATGGATATTTTATTCAAGGATAAAGAAACTTATACCGCGGTAAAAAATTCAAAACAATTTAATAAAGACTTAGTCGCTGGTCTGTATTGTGTGAAACCTGACTTTATCGATAATATTGTCTGGTTTGACCCGGCGAATGCTGTGAAAATTGTAATGCCGAGACATATTGTTTCTGGTGCTGTCGGAGATACCGATGTTTATGGTGCCCAGCAACATGCGCCTTTATTAAAAATGGAATTTGATATTTAACAATATCAGTCATTCAATATCTCATTAGTACGACAACTCGGTGTGGCGTACGGGGTTCCCCCGCGCTCCACATCGATTTCAGAAACAGAAATCGTCATTTTTCTCAGTGTGATGTATAAAATTATTTAATATTTAAAGCCACGGAAGGCTGGGTAAAAATAACTGAAATAAAATTTCAGAGGATATTAAGTAAGTTGAGAATAAATGCGACCCAACACAGAATGGAATTATTATGAAATCGAAGAGTTTAACCACTTGGATAGTCATTGGTCTTATTGTCGGTGTGATTGTCGGCTTCAGCTTTAATGAAATGGCATCTGCTGAATTTAATAAGGTCTATGCAAAAGATATCTCCATTATTACCGATATCTTCTTACGTCTGATTAAAATGATTATCGCCCCATTGATTATATCAACACTGGTTGTTGGTATCGCGAAAATGGGTGATGCGAAAACGTTAGGTCGTGTTTTCTCCAAAACACTATTCTTATTTATCTGCGCATCCTTTATCTCAATCCTGTTAGGTCTGGTTATTGTTAACCTGTTCCAGCCGGGCGCAGGTATTAACTTCGTTGCGGATACTGCCGGTGCGGTTCAGGGTATTGTGGAACCTGTTCCTTTCTCCTTCAAAACCTTTATTGCTCATGCGATTCCGACCAGTATCGTTGATGCAATGGCGCGTAACGAAATTCTGCAGATCGTTGTATTCTCAATCTTTATGGGTATCAGTCTCTCCGCTATCGGTGAGAAAGGCCTGCCGATTGTGAATGTGCTGGAATCCCTCGTCAGCCTGATGCTGAAATTAACCGGTTACGTCATGCTGTTCGCACCACTGACAGTGTTTGCCGCTATCTCCGGTATGATTGCAGAGCGTGGTCTGGGTGTTCTGGTCAGCGCCGGTATCTTTATGGGTGAGTTCTATTTCACACTGGCGATGCTGTGGGTGATTCTGATTGGTCTGGCTGCGGTGGTTGTCGGCCGCTGTATCTTCCGTCTGACCAAAGGTATCACTGAACCTGCACTGCTGGCATTCACCACATCAAGTTCTGAAGCTGCATTCCCGGGTACTCTGGAAAAATTGGAAGAGTTCGGTGTTTCCAACAAGATCGCCAGCTTCGTACTGCCAATCGGTTACTCCTTTAACCTCGTCGGTTCAATGGCTTACTGTTCATTCGCGGTTATCTTTATCGCTCAGGCATGTAACATCACCCTGTCTATGGGTGAGCAGGTTACCATGCTGCTGATTCTGATGCTGACATCGAAAGGGATGGCCGGTGTACCGCGTGCGTCTCTGGTGGTTATCGCGGCGACACTGAACCAGTTCAACATTCCGGAAGCGGGTCTGATTCTGCTGATGGGTGTGGATCCGTTCCTCGACATGGGCCGCTCTGCCACTAACGTAATGAGTAACGCCATCGGTGCCGCTATCGTCGGCCGCTGGGAAGGTGAGCACTACGGTGAAGGCTGCCGCGGAAAACCAAAGGCAGTTATTGAACCTCCGGTAGCACAGGCCACAACGTCAGCCTGACCGGTCGTTCAGAATAAACAAGACAGGCGCGGTACAAGGGATACAGATACCGCGCAACAATAAAAAATCAGTTTTATGTGTTATGTACTAAGTATTAAGCGCAAAATGCCCTCAGTCATTTTGCGCTTTTTTTTGTATGGGGTTACTGCGGCACGGCGGAAACACTCACAGTGCCATCCGTCACCTTAACGGCAAAGGCGGCGACGGAATATGCGGCGTCTTCCGCACACAACCCGTCCGTCAGCCGGAAACGCTGTTTTTTCAGCGGACTGACAATCCACAGCGAGCCGTCATGCTCTGCAATTAATCCGCGCGACAGCACACTGGCCTGCGCAAAAGGATCGATATTACTCAGGGCAAAAATGCGCTCGTCCGGATAAGGACGGAACAGCGCCACCTGTTCACCCTTTACCAGCGCACACACACCGGTTCCCGGGGTGATATCACTGACCTGACAAACCGTAATCCATTGACTCATGATTATTCCTCCCCGATCAGAGTGACAGCAATCCGCTCTTCCGGGCGGGCCGGACGATGTTGTGAGCGCTCACTTACCATTTGCACATTCGGATCCGGCAGCGGGCTGTTAACAAAGTGACTGAAGCGTTTGCGGGCATGCGGGTTGTTCACCGTTTCCTGCCACTCGCAGGTCACTTTTTCGCGCAGCTGCGCCAGTTCCTGCTCCAGCTGTGCATTGAGCCCCAGTTTATCGCTGACAATCACATCCCGCAGGTAATCAATCCCGCCCTCCAGGCTTTCCAGCCAGGTGGATGTCCGGCTGAGTTTGTCGGCGGTGCGGATGTAAAACATCATAAAGCGGTCGATGTAGCGTATCAGGGTCTCTTTATCAAGGTCAGCCATCAGCAGATCGCCGTGGCGCGGTTTCATGCCGCCGTTTCCGCAGACATACAGGTTCCAGCCCTTGTCGGTGGCGATAATCCCGATATCTTTCCCTTGCGCCTCCGAGCACTCGCGGGTGCAGCCCGAGATGCCGAATTTCATTTTATGCGGGGTGCGGATACCTTTATAACGGTGTTCCAGCTCAACGCCCAGCGCGGTGCTGTCACCGACCCCGAACCGGCACCATGCCGTGCCGACACAGGTTTTCGCCATCCGCAGTGCTTTGGCATAGGCGTGCCCGGTTTCAAATCCGGCGGCGATCAGTTTTTCCCAGATAGCCGGTAAATCCTGCTTTTGCGCCCCGAACATCGCAATACGCTGTGAGCCGGTAATTTTGGTATACAGATTGTATTCCTGTGCAACTGTACCGATAGCCAGCAGACCTTCCCGGGGTGATTTCGCCGCCCGGTGAGCGCGGGATCACCGAATAGGTGCCGTCCTTCTGCATATTGGCGAGGAAATTATCGTTGGTATCCTGTAACGGCACCAGATCGTCGCGCAGAATATAGTCATTCCGGCAGGACGCGAGCAGTGAGCCGATGGTCGGTTTGCACACTTCACAGCCATAACCTTCTCCGTAGCGGCCCAGCAGCTCATCAAAGGTAGTGATTTTTTCCACGCGGATCAGGTGATACAGCTCCTGGCGGGAATAGGCAAAATGCTCGCATAGGTGATGATTCACCTCAATACCCAGATTAGTCAGTTCTGTATTCAGCACCTGAGTGATCAGCGGAACACATCCGCCGCAGCCGGTACCGGCTTTGGTTTCCGCTTTGATATCCGCAACCGTCTGGCAACCGTTATGAATGGCCTGAATAATGTCTCCTTTGGTGACATCAAAACAGGAACAGATTTGTGCACTGTCCGGCAGGGATTCCACGCCGATCGCCGGTTTGCTGCCGGCGTGTGCCGGGAGGATCAGAACATCCGGATTTTCCGGCAGTTCGATACGGTTCAGTGCCAGTTGCAGCAGATTACCGTAATCTTCGGTATCCCCGACCAGCACCGCACCCAGCAGATATTTATTATCGTCGCTGACAATCAGCCGCTTATAAACCTCATTGGCTTCATCGAGATAAATATAACTGTGGCAGCCGTCGTCTGTCGCATGTGTATTGCCGATACCACCGACATCCACACCCAGCAGTTTCAGTTTTGCGCTCATATCCGCACCGGTAAACTGATTCTCCTTCCCCAGCAGATGATCAGCCGCCACCTGTGCCATTTTGTAGCCCGGTGCCACCAGTCCGTAAGTTCTGCCGTGCCATGACGCGCATTCCCCGATAGCATACACATCCGGGTCAGATGTCTGACACTGGTCATTAATCACCAGACCGCCGCGCTCCGCCACGGCCAGTCCGCACTGACGGGCAAGCCGGTCACGCGGGCGGATCCCGGTGGAAAAGACGACAAAATCGGTCTCCAGCGATGAACCATCGGCAAAATGCAGCACTTTGCGGCTCTCTCCGCTGCCGGATGCGGTAATTTCCGTGGTGTTTTTGCCGGTATGTACCGTTACACCCATCCGTTCAATTTTCTGCTTCAGCTGTTCACCGCCGAGCGCATCGAGCTGTTCCGCCATCAGGACTGGCGAAAATTCAATAACATGGGTTTCAATACCCAGGTTTTTCAGGGCCCCGGCGGCTTCCAGCCCCAGCAGACCACCGCCGATCACCACACCTTTGCGGCTGCGGCGGGCGCAGGCTTCAATGGCATTGAGATCTTCAATCGTCCGGTAAACAAAACAGTCGCGGGTATCACTGCCTTTGATCGGCGGGATCCATGGATAAGAGCCGGTCGCAATCACCAGTTTGTCATAATGCACAGTGCGGCCGGTATTGGTATGCAGCACCTTTTCCTGACGGTTAACGGTAATCACCCGCTCATTGATTAATACCGAAATATTGTGTTTTTCATAGAAACCGGGTTTAACCAGGGATAATTCTTCCGCCGTATGATGAGAAAAATAGGAGGAGAGATGCACGCGGTCATAAGCGACACGCGGCTCTTCGCAGAATACGGTGATATCGAACTGTCCGGCGTCCGCTTTATCGGTAAGCTCTTCGGTAAAGCGGTGGCCGACCATACCGTTACCGATGATTGCTAACTTGACGTTGCTCATTTCAGCCTCAGATTTTGTGTGGATTAAGGCTAAAAATACGGCGATCCCGGTTTTTCTCATTGATGTATATCAAATGCAGCTTAATCAATTCAGCTTATGTAATTCATTGCTTTAAATAATTTTTGTCAATACTCCTTAAGGGGTAGTGATGTATTGGTTTTTCAACCGGTTATTTTTACTCATTTAATGACAAATATATATTTCACGACATATGACACAATTTCCGGATTAAAAGAAATATATTTAACTAAAGGGAGATATCTGAAATAACCATCCGGAAAACAGAAACGGATAACACCACCGTATATCAGGGGGATGTTATCCGTACGGTATGATTAGCGGGAAGATGCCATCATATCAGCGCGAGCTTTGCGGTTTTTAATACTGATAATCAGAATACCGGAAGCGAAAGCGCCGCAGCAGGCAAACAATGCCATCAGGCCGAACACGATTTTGTAACCGGTCATGCCCGGATAGCTGTCGAGAATATGGCCGTAGAGGCTGAAGCAGAACATGGCCGGGGCATAACCGATAAAGCTGCCCAGTGCCATTGCAGCCCCGGTACTGGACTCTTTGATATTGGCTTCACCAATCGGCGCAAAGAAAATCGCGCGCTGAGTGAAAACAATAGTACCGAAGCCCAGTGTGCAGACCATACTCAAATACACCGGCATACTTTCGTGCGGCAGGAAAATAAAGGTGACCAGGACAATCACACTGATAATAAAGGTATAAAACAGGTATTTGGTCGGTGATTTTAAAATCTTATCCGCGATTAATCCGCCGATAGGGCCGCCGACCATTTTCAGGCAATACTGATTCAGAATACCGTAAATACCGGCCAGTGCGACAGGCAGTGCCGTCTTTTAATACCGCGCTGACGCCGGGTTTTTTCTCTTTATTTTCACCGGATTCATTCACCGGTTCGGTGACGGCGTGTTTATCATCTTTCAGGAACAGGAAGATAATACCACCGACCAGAATAGCCACGCCGGAATAAAATAAGATCCCCATTTTAAAACCGAGATAACCACTGCCGAACCAGGCAAAGACCGCAAGAGCGGAGAAGGCCACCACGGTATCGACCACACCGCGGCCGGTTTCAAAGAAGCCGAATATCCGGCCCTGCTGTGAGCTGTTGCCCAGCAGGCCGGTTGCAATTAATGAGAATGAAATTGTCAGACGGCGCGGTAATTTGTCAGAAAAATAAATAGATAAAAAGAAACCAATGGTCGTCACAATTGAGTTTACTGACATGGCATTACCAATCTGACCATTTGTCAGATGGAAATATTCCTGCATCGGAACATAAAATGCGTCTTTCAGTGACGGTAATTTATAGATAGTACCGCCGCACAGAACTAACAGGCTGAATATAGCCTATCTTTTTTTATCAAGCATAGTGTGCCTCCCGACTGAAAAATAATTTTCAGTCAGTGTTGAGTGTTGTTTTTAAATTAATGGTGTGTAGTGCTGATATTTTTTTATTTATTAATAACGGCAAGTGCCTCTGTTTTTATTTCATCAATGACGTTACGGACATAAATCAGCTGATTGACGGCATCTTCTTTTTCACGGGCGAGACGTTCTTCAATTTCATTTTCAGGTAACGGTGTTTCACTCAGCTGACGCCACGGGATCCACGGATCATTCCCTTCATTTTTAAAACGGAAGGCCGGTGCGTAATAATCCACTTCTTCTTCCAGCCCGTAGGAAATAACCTGTGGTTTCTCTTTACCCAGACATATTAATGCCCGCAGCATCTCTTTAAACGGCAGATTACCTTCCCCGGAACGGCAGGCGGTATGGCCGAAACCATCACCTTCCTCCAGAATCACTGCATCTTTGATATGCACCTGAGTAATATGATCCTGCATGACTGCCAGGGCTTCCATCGGTAATTCACAGGCATTGATCATATTGCCGAAGTCAAATAACAGCGTCAGTTCCGGGAAATCAGCTTCTTTTATCAGTTTAACCAGCTCGTGGCTTTTTAAATCTTCATGCTGTTCCAGAACAAATGTCAGACCGGAGTGCTGATAGTGTGTTTTTAAATAACCGATATCTGCGGAAATACGGCGGAGCACGTCAGACAGCGCACCTTCATAGCGCGGATAAAAACGGACAGAGCTTGCCCCGGTTTTCAGTGCGATTCTGACTGCATCATCCAGGGTTTTATTATCGGAGGCGCTGGTTTCAATATTAATATCCAGATGATAGCGTTTTGCCTTCTCTGCAAAAGCCTCAAGCTGTTCGTCTGTCATGGTTGAAAGAGATTGTGTTTCACCATCCAGCACATGTATTTTGACGCCCGGCAAATGATGTTCGTTTGCGATATCCAGTAAGTCACCCGGCAATATTTTTTCAAAACGCATATTCAGATGATAGGCGTAGGCATGCAGATATAACGGTAATTTATCTGCACGTTCAATAATCCGGCGGGCATCATCAGTATTCATGATTCAGATTCCTGTGTCTAAAGCTCAACAAAAAAATAAACAGATTCAAACCGCCAGTACTCAATGTCGATTTGAACGATATTATGTTCCGCATCACAGCGGTATTTTTCCACCCGGATGCCGGGGGAATTCGCTGTACAGCCGATAGCCTTACTGGCGGTTTCCGGCATCCGGGCCGGTTTGAATGCCAGTCCGGCAGTCGTGGTGGTGATATTGTATTTTTCTTCCCAGATTGCCGCGAAAGAGTGGTTATCCAGTTTTGCGGTAAAGTCCGGACCGGCAGCCGGGTTAATATAGGTCTGGTGCCAGAACACTTTATGCCCGTCCAGTGCCCCCCATCCGGTAATGAGATACACCGCATCACCGGCCGCAAGACCGAATTTACCGGTAATCTCCGCAGGGGCATCAGTGACCGTCAGTTTGTCTGTGTATTCCCATGACGGTACCCGTCCCTGTGCTTTTGCCGCCTGATTAAAACTTGCCGGGGATTTCGGGTTGTAATTGAAGACCGGCAGGGCTGCGAACCACCCGCTGCGGTTTTTGCGGAAGATCTTTCCGTCATTTTCCAGGCTGAGCAGTGCCTGGCGCAGTGACATCCGGTTGACACCGAGTTGTTCTGTCAGCGGACGTTCTGCGGGCAGCTTGTCTCCGGGCGCGATAACGCCGGCGGTCAGCATGGCATCGAGTTTCTCTCTGGCAAGATCAGCTGCAGTTTGTGTTGTTTTCATCGGATGACCTTTTTTTGGTTTAAACCAGATTGGTTTATACGTTACGTGAGTGCTATTGTACGTACAAGTGAGGAAGTGATAAATAAATGTCAATTTGCGGGATACTTCACACTCTGCCGGTGATCCGGCGAAAATCCCCGTTGTGACCGGTTTCTCATTCCGGATTGATAAAAATAGCAGGCTGTCTGCTTTATTTTTTATCAGACGGGAAAATAACAGAAAATGAATATTTATCTCACTGGTTCTTATAACTATTTTATTTCCCCGTTCGTATCATAAGAAAAATCTATATCCTGATAAAAAAGGCTATTTGATTTTATTTGCCGGACACACCCGCTGGTACAGTATAAAAAAGATTAATATCCGCGAGCTGGCAAATTACCCGGCCGTGATGTACGTACAGAATAACAGTGATTTTCTCAGTGAAATGTTTTTTATGGAAGAGGCGATTGTGATTGAGGACCCGGACCGGGTTATCTATACCCATGACCGGGGATCGATGAATAATATATTATCAAATACAAACAGTTACACAATAGGGATAGGATGTCTTATCAAGGATATCATCCCGGAAGAAGAGGACCTGTTTATCAGTCTGCTCAAGCAGTCGCCGGATAAAAACTTTATTCGTGACACACAGAAATAATCACACCGCGAACCCGCTTTCTCTCTTATTGCCTTACCGGAATATCGCGGGTAAGGCAATTGCTGTATTTTACGCATTTCAGTACTACGTATTTTGCTTATTACCGCATCTGAAACAATCCTGTGAAAAATAACAGATTCAATTTCCGTGCCTTTTCCCCGGGTGATCGCTGTTTGTTACCAAATTAACAATTCTGCCAATTAGTGATCTGTTTCAACATTTAATCGTGATTGCCGATTTTTGTTATCCCCTTTTTAAGAGTGTGACTAGGATTGAATCAATTCTTATGAGGAGAGTGACGAGGTAAGCACGATGGAAAAGGAACGTATCATCCAGGAATTTGTTCCCGGCAAACAGGTCACGCTGGCGCATCTGATTGCGCATCCGGGCAGTGATCTGGCGAAAAAAATCGGGGTTCCCGGTGCTGAAGCCATCGGCATTATGACGCTGACACCCGGCGAAACCGCAATGATTGCGGGTGATCTTGCCACAAAGGCCGCTGGTGTGGATATCGGCTTTCTTGACCGTTTCACCGGTGCTCTCGTGATTTACGGCTCTGTCGGCGCAGTGGAAGAAGCATTGATCCAGACTGTACGCGGGTTAAGCCAGCTCCTCAATTATGCCGTTTGTGATATCACCCGCAGCTGAGCGGGTGCAGTTAAGGATGCCGTCTGAATGAAACGAATTGTGTTTGTGGGTGATGTGGGTGCAGGAAAAACGACATTATTCAATGCGTTGCAGGGAGATTTTGATCTTGCGCGTAAAACACAGGCGATTGAGTTCAATGATGAAGGCAGTGTTGATACTCCGGGTGAATATTTCAGCCATCCCCGTCTCTACCACGCGCTGATTAATACGCTGGCAGATTGTGATGTGCTGGTTTATGTCCACGCGGCAAATAACCCGGAGTGCCGGATCCCTGCCGGATTACTCGATATCTATCCCCGTATGCGCCGCTTTGCGGTTATCAGCAAAGCCGATGCACCGGATGCGGATGTGCCCGCCGTGCGCGAGCTGCTCTCCACGCGGGGGTTTGAGGAACCGTTACTTGCCATCAACAGCCTTGATCCTGATGACGTCCTGAAAGTGAAACAGTTTTTGGCCACAGCCGACAGCCAATAAGAGGAATATCCGATGAAGAAACTAATAACGGCCAATGACATCCGGGAAGCACACGCAGCGGGCAAAACCCGTCTGGATGTGGTGCTGAAAGAGAGCATTGTCACGCCGGAAGCCCATGTTGTGGCTGAACAATTGGGCTTTGTGATTTGTGAGGTGGATGCCGCACAGAACAGCGCACCGGCCGCCGCACCGCTGGCCGCAACCGCCGGAACAGAACCCAATATTTCATCCGCAGAGCGTCAGAAAATCCGCGAGTGCATTATCGCGCAGCTGCCTGACGGCAATGTCACCGAAACCCTGATTGCACAATTGGTCGATAAAGTGGTGCAGGAGCGTATCGCGCAGATTAAAGCGAAAGTGGCGGCATTCAAACCGGCGGAAGAGAACACTGATACCCCGAATACCCAGAGCTACCGCAGTGTCACCGGCAAAGGCGGCATTAAAGTGGTCGACAGCAGCTCGGTTAAGTTCGGTAATTTCGATGGTGCGGGTCCGCACCGTGTCGGGATTGCGGATCTGATCACCGCGCAGGACAACAGCAGCATGGCTGCCGGGTTTATGCAGTGGGAAAACGCATTCTTCCCGTGGACACTGAATTACGACGAAGTGGATCTGGTTCTGGAAGGCGAGCTGCATGTGCGCCATCAGGGCGAAACCATGATCGCGAAAGCCGGGGATGTGATGTTTATTCCGAAAGGCTCCGCGATTGAGTTCGGCACACCATCCACTGTCCGCTTCCTGTATGTGGCCTGGCCGGCTAACTGGCAGGATTGCTGAGGGGTATCGCCATGACCTTTATCACTGAAGACTGGTTGCGGGATAACTTTACGCTGAGCGAAGGCAGTGAAATTCATCTGCCTGCTGACAGCCGGATGACACCATCCGCCCGTGAGCTGATCGAAAGCCGCCGTTTACAGGTGAAATTTCAGGATAAACAAGGTCGTCTGTTTGTGGAAACGCCGGATGAATCCGGTAAAACCGAAACGGCTGTCCCTGACCTGAAAGCGGTACACGGGTTAACCAGTAAGGATAAAGCGGATGTCGCGGCCTGCGAATTATGCCATCAGCCGGTGGCGAAAAAGCCGGACACGCTGACACACCTTAACGGTCACACCATGGTGGCGAAAAATGATCCGCGTCTGGCCTTCCGCGCCGCGCTGGATGCCACCATTGCCGAAGCCGTCTGGTTACAGACTGAATTTGCACAGACGCCGCTGAAAGGCTGGCTGGCGGATATCCGCTCTGTGCTCGGCAATATTATGCGTGCCGATGCGCTCAATGAACCGCTCGGTGAGCAGAGTATTGCGGATCTGAACGCGGATGAGCTGCACAAGCTGTCTCATAATCCGCTGAAATACCTGGGTCATGACCATATCGTTCCGGATGTGAGTCACGGCCGTGATGCGGCGGCGCTGAACCTGCTGCGGACCAAAGTCCGTGAAACGGAAGTCAGTGCGGCACGTATTTATATCGATTGTTATTTTCAGGTCATCCGCCCTGACATTATGCAGGCGCTTAACCGCCTCTCCAGTGCGGTGTATGTCCTGATGGTGATGGTGGTGCGCGAAGGCGGCGTAATGACCACACAGGCTCTGAAACAGGCTCTGATGCAAGGGGGAACACATGCTCATTGAACGATGCCGTCAGCAGGCAAAACTGAACCCGCCGCGGGTGGTTCTGCCGGATGCGCTGGATGAGCGCGTGATCCACGCCGCCCGTTATCTGAAACAAAATGGTCTGGCGGAGCCTGTTCTGCTGGCAAACCCGTTTGCGCTGCGTGATTTCTCGCTGCGTACCGGTGTCATTATGGACGGCCTGAGCACCATTGATCCGGACAGTGCGGATGAGTGGCGTGCAGAGTTTGCGGATACCATCACCGCGCGCCTCGGCGAAAAAGCCCCGGAAGATGCGGATGAGGCCATGCGCCAGCCGCTGTGGTTCGGTGCCGCCATGGTTGCCGCCGGAAAAGCGGATTTATGTGTGGCGGGGAATATCTCGTCAACCGCCGCTGTTCTGCGGGCCGGGCTGAAAGTGATCGGCCTGAAGCCGGGCGTTAAAACATTATCATCTATTTTCATCATGTTGCCGCCGGGAACGGAAGGCAATGTGCTGGGTTTCGCTGATTGCAGTGTCGTACCTCAACCCACTTCTGCACAGCTGGCGGATATTGCGCTGAGCAGTGCGGAAACCTTCACGGCAATCACCGGTGAAACCGCGCGTGTGGCGATGTTGTCTTTTTCAACAGCAGGCAGCGCGAAACATCCTAATGTGGCGATGGTGCAGCAGGCGGTGGAAATTATTCATGCACGCGCCCCGCAGTTACAGGCGGATGGTGAACTGCAGTTCGACGCGGCATTTGTGCCAAGTGTCGCTGCGCAAAAAGCCCCGAACAGTGAGTTAAAGGGGCGGGCAAATGTCATGGTCTTTCCGTCACTGGAAGCAGGCAATATCGGTTACAAGATTGCCCAGCGTCTCGGCGGTTACCGGGCACTCGGCCCGCTGATTCAGGGATTAAATGCACCGGTGCATGATTTGTCACGCGGCTGTAATGCCCGCGACATTATTGAACTGGTGCTGGTAGCACAAACACAGTTAGCTCAGGCCGGACAACCTGTCCGCCGCACTGAAGCAGAAAGCGTTATTTAAACCGGTCCCTGATGGGATCTCAATGAGAGGAAAATATCATGGAAGCATTAGGACTGATCGAAACTAAGGGTCTGGTTGCATTAATCGAAGCATCCGATGCGATGGTCAAAGCAGCACGCGTTAAATTAGTCGGTGTTAAACAAATCGGCGGTGGTCTGGTAACAGCCATGGTGCGCGGTGATGTTGCAGCATGTAAAGCAGCGACTGACGCAGGTGCGGCAGCAGCTCAGCGTATCGGTGAACTGGTCTCTGTACACGTTATTCCTCGTCCGCATGGCGATCTGGAAGAAGTGTTTCCTATCAAAATGTCCGGCGATAAATCAATCGATTAATCGTTGTTAGCGTGGCGTGCTTCTGACGCCACGCGATTTTAATCTCCCCGGTTTTTTTGCTGTCACTCAGACGGCAGGGGATTTTTTTACCTGAAATCCGTAGCCGGCTGTATTCAGGCTGCTGAAATATAAAGAGAGGTGAACATGAAACTGGCTGTCGTTATCGGACAAATCGTGTGCACCGTGCGTCATCCCGGACTGGAATCCGACAAATTACTGCTGGTGGAAATGATTGACCGCCAGGGGCGTCCTAACGGTGAGGTGGCCGTCGCAACCGACAGTATCGGTGCGGGTAATGGTGAATGGGTGCTGATCGTCAGCGGAAGTTCGGCGCGGCGTGCTCAGAGCAAAGAAGCGTCACCGGTCGATCTCAGCATCATCGGCATTGTGGATGAGGCCGTTATGGAAAGTCAGGTGATTTTTCATAAATAAATCGCCGCAACGAGTCACAGAAAGAGGCGTGGGTGAATATGGATCAGAAAGAAATTGAGAATGTGGTAAAAGCGGTTCTGGCCAGCATGAGTGCGGGCACACAACCGGCGGCTGCATCAGCGGCACCACAGCAGGCGGCAGCCTCACAGAATAACGGTTTCGGGGTGTTTGAATCCCTGGATGATGCCGTTCTTGCCGCCAAAGAAGCACAGAAATCATTAAAAACTGTTGAAATGCGTAATCTCTGCATCGGCGCAATCCGCCGTGCGGCAACAGAACATGCCCGCGAACTGGCGGTTCTGGCTGTTGAAGAGACCGGCATGGGCCGCGTGGAAGATAAACTCGCGAAGAACTTAGCACAGGCAAACGGCACCCCGGGTGTTGAGTGTCTGCGTCCTGAAGTGTTAACCGGCGACCACGGTTTAACCTTAATCGAAAATGCGGCATGGGGTGTTATCGCCTCTGTCACACCATCCACTAACCCGGCGGCGACGGCAATCAACAATGCCATCAGTATGATCGCCGGGGGTAACAGTGTGATTTTCGCGCCGCATCCGGCAGCGAAAAAAGTCTCACAGCGCACCATCACGATTCTGAACGAAGCCATTGTTGCCGCAGGCGGCCCGAACAACCTGCTGGTGACTGTCGCCAAACCGGATATCGAAACCGCACAACGTTTATTCAAATATCCGGGGATCGGCCTGCTGGTCGTGACCGGGGGTGATGCGGTGGTGGAATCCGCCCGCAAACACACCAACAAACGTCTGATCGCTGCCGGTGCCGGTAACCCGCCGGTCGTGGTGGATGAAACTGCCGATATCGAACGTGCGGCGAAAGCCATTGTTCACGGTGCATCATTCGATAACAACATCATTTGTGCGGATGAAAAAGTGCTGATCGCGGTTGACTGCATTGCAGACAAACTGATCACCGAAATGCAGCGTAATCACGCGGTATTACTGACCCGCGAACAGAGCGAGAAGCTGATCCCGGTTCTGCTGAAGAATGTTGATGAAACCGGCCACGGCACTGTCAGCCGCGACTGGGTAGGCCGTGATGCAGCGAAAATTGCTGCGGCTATCGGTATGACTGTGCCGGCAGATACCCGTCTGCTGATCGCGGAAACCGACTGCAAACATCCGTTTGCCGTCACTGAACTGATGATGCCGGTTCTGCCGATCATCCGCGTGAAAGATGTGGATCAGGCGATTGACCTGGCGGTGAAACTGGAAGGCGGCTGCCATCATACCGCAGCGATGCACTCCAATAACATCAGCAACCTGAACCGCATGGCGAATGCCATCGATACCAGTATTTTCGTGAAAAACGGACCGTGTATTGCCGGTCTGGGACTGGGCGGCGAAGGCTGGACAACCATGACGATCACCACACCGACCGGTGAAGGTGTGACCTGTGCGCGGACGTTCGTTCGTCTGCGCCGCTGCACCATGGTGGATTCATTCCGCATCGTGTAAGCCGCTGCGGTGGGGCCTGCGGGCTTCACCGCTTTTTTCCCGGTTAGTGTGAGTTACTCACGTTAACCCTGACGTTATGTTTTAAACCGGAGGAACCGATGGTTCAACGCAATCAGGAATGGCTGGCATCGCGCTTACAGCGGGCAGCGGAAATCTGTAATCAGCCGCAGGCGGGTGATCACAAAGATGCGCCGTTGTGGCTGGGGATCGATCTCGGTACCTGTGATGTGGTGTCCATGGTGGTGAATGCGGAAGGTCAGCCGGTCGCGGTGTGCCTGGACTGGGCAGATGTGGTGCGCGACGGTGTGGTCTGGGATTTCTTCGGTGCGGTAAAAATCGTTAATAAACATCTGGATGCGCTGGAAAAACAGTTCGGTTTCCGGTTTGAGGTGGCGACAACGTCATTCCCGCCGGGAACAGATCCGCGTATCTCCGTGAATGTGCTGGAATCTGCCGGTCTGGTGGTCGCCAGAGTGCTGGATGAGCCGTCTGCGGTCGCTGACATGATGGGGCTGGATAAAGCCGCTGTTGTGGATATCGGCGGCGGTACCACCGGGATCGCGATTGTGCAGAAGGGCGAAGTGACCCGCTCCGGCGACGAAGCCACCGGCGGTCATCATATTTCCCTGACCCTGGCGGGCAACCAGCGCATTGAACTGGAAGATGCCGAGCAGATGAAGCGTGAGCGCGGTGAAAGCATCTGGCCGGTTATTCGTCCGGTATACGAAAAAATGACGGATATCGTCGACGATCATATTCGCGGTGAGGATGTGACTGAACTGTGGCTGGCGGGCGGCTCCTGTATGCAGCCCGGTGTGCAGCCGCTGTTTCAGGCGCGTTTCCCGCATCTTACCGTGGTACTGCCACAGCATTCTATTTTTATGACGCCGCTGGCGATTGCCGTCTGCGGTGTATCTCAGGGAGAAAACCGTCATGCCGGATAATCGTTTACCCGCGGCTGAGGTTCAGTCCGCTATCTATCAGGCGCTTGATTTGGTGAATGCCCGTCAGGTGCGTGAGTTTTCTGTCCCGCCGACCACATTAATCGGCCCGGGCGCCGTCGGCCGCAGCGGGGATGTTCTTGCGGAGCGCGGAATTAAGCACGTTTTTATTATGGTGGACGGCATGCTGTTACAGGCCGGTCTTACCGATGTGCTGGAGCGTAATCTGAGCCGCAGCGGCATTGCATATGAAATCTGGCCGTGCCCGCCGGGCGAGCCGATGGATAAAGATGTGTTCCGTACCGTTGAGCATCTGCTGAGCGTGCAGTGCGACGGCATTATCGCCCTCGGCGGCGGGTCGGTGCTGGATGCGGCGAAAGCCGTGGCTGTGCTGGCTGCCAATCCGGATCTGCCGCTGGCGGATATGATGCCGGGTGCGGCGCTCAATCCGCGTCTGCCGTTTATCGCTATCCCGACCACTGCCGGTACCGGCTCTGAAGCGACCAATGTTTCCGTGATTATTACTGCGGAAAATCATATCAAACTGGTGCTGGCACACAGCCAGTTACTGCCTGATCTCGCCATTATTGATGCCTGTCTGACACTCGGTGTTCCGCCGCATGTGACAGCAATGACCGGTATCGATGCCTTAACACATGCGATTGAAGCGTATGTGGCGAGCAACGTCACGCCGCTGACACAGGCGCTGGCACTGCGGGCGATCTCCATGATCAGCCACGCGCTGCCGATCGCTGTCGGTCAGGGGCATGACATTAAAGCCCGCGAGGACATGATGCTGGCTTCCTATATGGCCGGGATGGCGTTCTCCAATGCCGGTCTGGGGCTGTGCCACGCGATGGCGCATCAGATTGGCGCGGCATACAACATTCCGCACGGCAAGGCGAATGCCGTCATGCTGCCGCAGGTAATGCGTTTTAACCGCCTGGTCTGCAAACAGGCGTACAGCGAAATTGGTCATGCGCTGACTCAGCGGCCGATGACCGACATGGAGGCCATTGAGGCCGTGGAACAACTGATCAGTGACGTGGAACTCGCGCAGACGCTGCCATCCCTGGGCGGAAAACGTGAGGATTTCGATGGTTTTGCCAAAGCGGCATTGCAGGATATCTGCATCAAAACCAATCCGCGCGCGGTCACAGCGGCTCAGATAACGGCGATTTACGAGTCAGCCTGAGTCAATCAATAAGAACAGCCTGCGCGACAGGCACGGAAGGAGAAGGGTATGGGCATTAATGAAATCATCATGTACATCATGATGAGTTTTATGCTGATAGCAGCCGTGGATCGTATCTTCAGCCAGTTCGGTGGCTCAGAGGCAATCCTCGGTAAGATCGGCCTGGGTAAAGTCGGGAAAGGCATTGCCGGTTCCGGTGAACAGTTTGAAGAAGGCTTTATGGCAATGGGTGCACTGGGTCTGGCAATGGTCGGTATGACCGCGCTGGCACCGGTGATCGCCATGCTGCTCGGGCCGGTGATTATTCCTGTCTATGAAATGCTGGGTGCGAACCCGTCAGTGTTTGCGGGCAGTATTCTGGCCATCGATATGGGCGGCTTCTTCCTCGCGAAAGAGCTGTCCGGCGGTGATGTGGCTGCGTGGTTATATTCCGGCGTACTGCTGGCATCCATGATGGGTGCGACCATGGTGTTCTCCATTCCTGTTGCGCTGGGCATTATCGAGAAGAAAGATCGCCGTTTTCTGGCACTCGGTGTGCTGGCCGGTATCGTGACTATTCCGGTCGGTTGTATTGCCGGTGGTCTGGTGGCGAAATTCTCCGGTGTGGAAATTGACGGTCAGGTCGTGGATTTCAGCATGACCATGCTGCTGGTCAATATGATCCCGGTGATCATCGTGGCGGCGCTGGTGTGTCTCGGCCTGAAATTCATTCCTGAGAAAATGATCAACGGCTTCCAGATCTTCGCCAAAATCCTTGTCGGTATCATCACTATCGGTCTGGCGGCAGCAGTAGCGAAGTTCACCGTAGGCTGGAACCTGATCCCGGGCCTGGATCCGATTTTTATGACAGAAGGTGATGTGCCGGGCCAGGTGATGCGCGCTATCGAAGTTATCGGTTCTATCTCTGCGGTGCTGTTAGGGGCGTACCCGATGGTGCTGCTGCTGACCCGCTGGTTTGAAAAATCCTTTATGAAGATCGGCAGCCTGCTGAAAATCAACAACATGGCCGCAGGCGGTATGATCGCGACTCTCGCGAACAACATCCCGATGTTCGGCATGATGAAGAAAATGGATACCCGCGGCAAAATCATCAACTGTGCGTTCTCCGTGTCCGCTGCCTTCGCACTGGGTGACCACCTGGGCTTTGTGGCCGCCAACATGGCACCGATGATCTTCCCGATGATTGCAGGGAAAATTATCGGCGGTATCACTGCGATTTTCGTTGCCATCATGATGATGCCGAAAAATATTGAGCAGGAAGATGCCGCTGCGGCCGCTGAAGCTGCTGCTGAAAGCGTCGCGGAGGAGAAATAAGCATGAAAACCCTCGAACTCTTAAGTGTCGGTATTGACGTGGGCACCACCACTACACAGGTGATTTTCTCCCGTCTCGCTCTGGTAAACCGCGCGGCGGTGTCACAGGTGCCGCGTTATGAGTTTGTGGATCGCAAAATTATCTGGCAGAGCCCGGTTCTGTTCACGCCGGTGGATAAAGACGGCCACCTGCGTGAGGAAGAGCTGCTGGCGCTGGTGCTGGATCAGTACGCCGCCGCCGGGATGGACCCGGCGACGATTGACTCCGGTGCCATCATCATTACCGGTGAAACCGCTAAAACCCGCAATGCGCGTCCGGCTGTGGTGGCGTTATCCCAGAAACTCGGGGATTTCGTGGTCGCCACCGCCGGTCCGCACCTGGAATCGGTGATTGCCGGTTTCGGATCCGGTGCCCAGACACTTTCTGAGCAGAAGATGGCGCGGGTACTGAACATCGATATCGGCGGCGGCACAGCAAACTACGTGCTGTTCGAAGCCGGTCATGTGATCAGTTCCGCTTGTCTGAACGTCGGCGGCCGTCTGTTCGAAACAGACAGCAGCGGACGCGTTACTTATGTGCATGCGCCGGGCCGCCTGATCGCCCGTGACTGCTTTGGTGAGCAGACCGATCCGATGTCCCTGACACCGGCACAGCTGAATACCATTGCCGACCGCATGAGTGAGCTGCTGTATGAAGTGATCAGCGGCAACCTCACCCCGCTCGGGCGTGAGCTGCTGATGACGGACGGCCTGCCTGCGGAAAGTTCTTTTTATGCGGTCACACTGTCCGGCGGTGTCGGGGAGTGTTACAGCAATCCGGAAAGCGGTAATGATTTCCGTTTCGGTGATATCGGGCCGCTGCTGGCACAGGCGATACACCGCAATGCGGATTTCAGTGCTTTACCGATGCAGACTCCGGCACAGACTGTCCGTGCCACGGTGATCGGCGCCGGTGCGCATACGCTGTCCCTGTCCGGCAGCACCATCTGGCTGGACAGCATCACGCTGCCGGTCCGCAATATTCCGGTGGTACATCCGGCGCTGGGCCGCGCGGATGATGAAGATCTGGTGAATACCTGGAGCCGCGCCCTGACGCAGATGGATCTTAATCCGCAGCAGGATCTGTACGCGCTGGCCTTACCGGAATCACTGCCGACTAACTACGCCTCGGTACAAAGCTGTATCGATGCTCTGGAACGCTTTACCAAAACATACCCGAACACCATGCCGCTGCTGGTGATCGCGGGACAGGATTTCGGTAAGGCACTGGGCATGCTGCTGCGTCCGCTGATGAACGGCCGCGAACTGGCTGTTATCGACGAAGTTATCACGCACACAGGCGACTATATCGACATCGGCACGCCGTTATTCAGCGGCTCTGTCGTCCCTGTTACTGTTAAATCACTCGCATTTCCTTCCTGAGGGAACGTAATATGAAATTGAAAACCACGCTGTTTGGTCAGACCTACCAGTTCCGGGACGTGAAAGACGTTCTCGCGAAAGCTAACGAACTCCGCTCCGGGGACATCCTGGCGGGTGTCGCGGCCAGTAACGCCCAGGAACGTGTGGCAGCAAAACAAGTGCTGTCTGAACTGACGATTGCGGATGTCCGCAACAACCCTGTCGTTCCGTATGAAGAAGACTGCGTAACCCGTCTGATCCAGGACGATATCAATGAAACCGAATACAACCGGGTCAAAAACTGGACTATCGGTGAGCTGCGTGAGCATGTCCTGAGCGACACCACCTCTCTCGATAATATCAATCTGCTGCGCAAAGGCCTGACCTCAGAAGTCATCGCCGGTGTGGCAAAAATCTGCTCCAACGCAGACCTGATTTACGGCGCGAAGAAAATTCCTGTCGTGAAACGTGCGAATAACACCATGGGTCTGCCGGGCCACTTCAGCGGCCGCTTACAGCCGAACGATACCCGTGACGAAGTGCAGAGTATCGTGGCACAGATTTATGAAGGTCTCTCTTACGGCTGCGGTGATGCGGTTATCGGTGTTAACCCGGTAACGGACGATGTGGATAACCTCAGCCGCGTGCTGGATGCTGTCTACGGCATCATCGATAAATACGATATCCCGACTCAGGGTTGTGTACTGGCGCACGTCACCACACAGATGGAAGCCATCAAACGCGGTGCGCCGGGCGGCCTGATTTTCCAGAGCATCTGCGGCAGTGAAAAAGGTCTGCGTGAGTTCGGTGTTGAGCTGGAAATGCTGGACGAAGCCCGCCACGTCGGTGCGCAGTACAACCGTATCGCCGGTCCTAACTGCCTGTACTTTGAAACAGGACAGGGCTCTGCACTGTCAGCGGGCGCTCACTACGGTGCTGACCAGGTGACTATGGAAGCCCGTAACTACGGCCTGGCGCGTCACTATGATCCGTTCATGGTGAACACCGTTGTCGGTTTTATCGGACCTGAATATCTCTATAACGACCGCCAGATTATCCGCGCCGGTCTTGAAGATCACTTCATGGGCAAACTGAGCGGTATCTCCATGGGCTGTGACTGCTGTTACACCAACCATGCGGATGCGGATCAGAACCTCAACGAAAACCTGATGATCCTGCTGGCCTCTGCGGGCTGTAACTTCATCATCGGTATGCCGCTGGGTGATGACATCATGCTCAACTACCAGACCACTGCGTTCCATGACATCGCAACTATCCGTCAGTTACTCGGCCTGCGCCCTGCGCCGGAATTCGAAGCCTGGCTGGAAAAAATGGGTCTGATGGAAAACGGGCGTCTTACCAATCGTGCCGGCGATCCGTCACTGTTCTTCTGATTTTCGGGGTAAATCACCATGGATCAAAAACAAATTAATGACATCGTACGCAGCGTGATGGCTCAGATGGGACACACGGGCGAAAACGTACAGGCGGTTGCTGCGGCAACGCAGGCTGTGCTGAATCAGGGTAATACGTCTGTTGAGTCCGTTGAGTGGGATCTCGGTTCACCGGAAGCAAAACAGTGGATCGGCGTGCAGAACCCGCACCGTGCAGAAGTGTTACAGGAACTGCGTAACAGCACCGGTTCCCGTGTCTGCTCCGGCCGTGCCGGTGTGCGTCCGCGCACCCAGAGCCTGCTGCGCTTCCTGGCTGACCACTCGCGCTCCAAAGATACCGTACTGAAAGAAGTCCCGGCGGAATGGGTGAAAAAACAGAACCTGCTGGAGTTACAGTCTGAAATCACAGACAAAAACCAGTATCTGACCCGTCCGGATATGGGCCGTATTCTGAATAAAGAATCCATCGAACTGCTGAAAACCAAGTGTGTGCAGGCGCCGGATGTGCAGGTCATTATCTCTGATGGTCTGTCCACCGATGCTATCACCGCAAACTACGACGAAATTCTGCCGCCGCTGATGAAAGGTCTGGAGCAGTCCGGTCTGAAAGTGGGCACGCCGTTCTTTGTCCGTTACGGCCGCGTGAAAATTGAAGACCAGGCCGGTGAAGTGCTCGGCGCGAAAGTGGTTATCCTGCTGGTGGGCGAACGTCCGGGGCTGGGTCAGTCTGAAAGCCTCTCCTGCTACGCGGTGTACTCACCGACAGTGGCGGGTACAGTGGAAGCAGACCGTACCTGTATCTCGAACATTCACCGCGCGGGGACACCGCCGGTGGAAGCCGCCGCTGTTATCGTCGATTTAGCCAAACGCATGCTGGAGCAGAAAGCGTCCGGTATCAACATGAACCGTTAACGGGGAACTGAATATGCCTGCATTAGATCTTATCCGGCCGAGCGTGACAGCGATGCGTCTTATCGCTAATGCACACGAAGATTTCTGCCGTGAACTGAAATTACCGAAACACATCCGCAGCCTCGGCCTTATCACCGCAGACTCCGACGATGTTGCTTACATTGCCGCTGACGAAGCCACCAAACAAGCTCTGGTGGAAGTGGTTTACGGACGTTCCCTGTATGCAGGGGCGTCAAACTCACCATCACCGACCTCCGGTGAAGTGATGATTATCCTCGGTGGCCCGAACCCGGCGGAAGTCCGCGCGGGTCTGGATGCCATGGTCGCCAATATCGAATCCGGCGCGGCATTCCAGTGGGCGAATGACAAAGAAGATACCGCATTCCTGGCGCATCTGGTCTCCCGTACCGGCTCTTACCTGTCTGATGGTGACAAAGTTAAACACGGTGACCCGATTGCCTATCTGGTGGCACCGCCGCTGGAAGCGACCTTCGGGATTGATGCCGCACTGAAAGCCGCTGATGTGCAGCTGGCCACTTATGTGCCGCCTCCGTCAGAAACCAACTACTCAGCAGCCTTCCTGACCGGCAGCCAGGCAGCATGTAAAGCAGCATGTGATGCCTTTACCGAAGCCGTTCTGGATATCGCGCGCAACCCTATTCAGCGCGCCTGAGCAGTGCAGTCAGTCGTCAGTTCAGTCATTAACACAGGAGAAAGGTCATGATCGATTCACTGGGATTACTTGAGGTATACGGCCTGGTGTCCGGCATTGATGCGGCGGATGCGATGCTGAAGTCGGCAAATGTCCGCATCCTTAACTATGAAATGGTGATCCCGGGGATGGTGACGCTTGTTGTTGAGGGCGATCTGGCGGCGTGCCGTGCGGCGGTGGATGCGGGCATTGCAGCCGCAAACCGTACCGGTAAAGTGATCGGCCACAAGGTCATCGGCCGTCCGGATGGTGATACCGAGTGGCTGGTCACCGGTTTCAGCGGTGTACCGGTGAAGGTAAAACCGCAGTCTCCGGCACCGGTTCCGGTATCTGAACCGGCTCCGGCGGCAGCTGTTTCTGCCGCTGCACCGGATGCGGATGCTATGATGATCTTTGCCGCTGGAGCCAAACACCGCCACGGCGTGACCGCCGGAGAAGCGGCCATGCATTTCAGTTGCCTGATAGAGGACAGCCGTGATGTGCTGGAAGACCTGTTTAAACAGGGCAAACTGCGCAAACGCGGCAGCCGCTACCGGGTAAAACAGGAGGGAAACCGCGATGAGTAATCTGATGCCGGGTCTGCATGAGTGCGGGCCCGAAATCATTCGTCAGCGTGTGCAGGATGCAGGGGTTGTCGGTGCGGGCGGGGCGGGGTTCCCGACCCACGTCAAACTGGCGGCACAGGCGGAAATCTATCTGGTGAATGCGGCTGAATGTGAGCCGCTTTTGCAGGTGGATCAGCAGCTGGCTGTCCTTGAGGCGGATGCGATGATCCGCGGTTTGCTGTATGCGATGCGGGCCACCGGCGCGAAAGAGGGCATTATTGCCATCAAAGGCAAGCACCAGGCGGCCATTGATATCCTGAATGCCCGCGTGCCGGATTCTGTCCGTCTGCATATCCTGCCGGATGTTTATCCGGCCGGTGATGAAGTGATCACCATCTGGCTGGCGACCGGCCGCCGGGTCCCGCCTGCGGCACTGCCGCTGTCTGTCGGCGTGGTGGTCAGTAATGTGCAGACGCTGATCAATGTCGCGTATGCCGTTGAACAGGAACAGGCCGTGATACACCGTGTCCTGACGGTGAACGGCGCGGTTCATCATCCTGTTACCGTTTCCGTTCCGGTCGGCACCACACTGCGTGAAGTGCTGGCACTGGCAGGCGGATCCACCATCAGCAACCCGGCGTATATCAACGGCGGGCCGATGATGGGCAAATTACAGACATCCCTTGATGATGCTGTGACCAAAACCACCGGCGGCTTATTAGTCCTGCCGGATGACCATATTTTAATTCAGCGCCGGACCCGTTCGGAGCGCACGGTGATCAACCAGGCGCGTACCGTATGTGAACAGTGCGGCATGTGTACCGAGCTCTGCCCGCGTCATATGATCGGCCACGAACTGCCGCCGCACCTGATTGTCCGCGCGGTGGGGTATGAGCAGATCTCCGCACCGTCAGCCGTTGTTGCGGCACTGACCTGCTCGGAATGTGCGATTTGTGAAGCCTGGTCCTGCCCGGTGGAGATCTCACCGATGCGCCTGAATCAGATGCTGAAAGTGAAGCTGCGCGAAGAAGGGATCCGCTACGAAGGTGAACTGCGCCCGGAAGATCCGATGGCTCAGCACCGCATGCTGCCGGTCAAACGCCTTGTCCGCCGTCTGGAACTGACGGAATACATGCACAAAGCGCCGATGACTGATGAGATCTACGCGCCGCAGCAGGTGATTATCCCGTTACGTCAGCATATCGGTGCCCCGGCGGTACCGGTTGTCAGTGAAGGGGATAACGTCACGGCGGGCATGCTGATCGCCGCTGTCCCGGAAAAAGCACTGGGTGCGCCGGTTCACGCCAGTATCAGCGGTGTGGTTCGCCATATTGACAGCTCGGCTGTCACGATAGAGAAGGAATAACTATGCACAGTGCAATTGCGATGGTGGAACTGTCCAGTATCGCCAAAGGGATGGAAGTCACCGATTTTATGCTCAAAAGTGCGGAAGTCACCCTGCTGATGGGCAAAACCGTGTGTCCCGGCAAATATGTGGTGATGGTCGGCGGTGATGTTGCCGCCGCACAGCAGGCAATGCGCTGCGGTGTGGAAAAAGGCGGTGCTCAGGTAGTGGATGAGTTTCTGCTCAGTAATATCCACCCGGATGTGCTCCCGGCTATCGGTGGTGTGACGGATGTGAATGCCCGCGAAGCCGTCGGGGTAGTGGAAACCTTTAGTGTCGCAACCTGCATTGAGGCGGCGGATTTTGCTGTTAAAGCAGCCGGCGTCACGTTAATACGACTTCATATGGCGTATGGTATCGGGGGTAAATGTTACTTTGTGATGAGCGGCGATGTTGCAGACGTCGAAACCGCCAAAAAAGCCGCATCACAGGTCGCCGCAGATAAAGGTGCGCTGGTTTACAGCATGGTCGTACCGAATCCTCATCCCGATTTCTGGCAGCAATTGGTCGCTGGTTAACATTTATGGCGGCCGTTCATTTTGGGGAAAAAATAATGATGAAAAAAATCACACCAGATTTACATCACCTTAATGATGAAGTGCCGCATGACCGCGATCTCAGCCCTATCGTGATCGAGCAGAATTTTACACAGCGTTATACGCATGATGCCTATGATCAGGCGTGTGCTATTACCGCCTGGCAGCAGCTTTATGATCAGCTGACTCCGGGCCGGTTTGAAGGGGAACTGACCGAAACCCTGTTTGACGGGCTTCAGGTATTCCACGAATACACTAATCTGTCTCTGCGCCAGTCCTGTATGGTCTGGCCGAATGCCTTCTGGTTCGGCATTCCGGGGGAGCAGCAGAATACCGGCTATATCGGCAATCAGATGCTGTGCCGGCAGAAAATCGCTGTGCGTCCGGGCGGAAAAGAATTTGAACTGAGTACGCCGGATGATTATCACATTCAGGGGCTGGTGATTTCTCACGATATCCTGAAAAAGCACTCTGTGGTGCTGCAAAACCCGGAGCGGCTGATGAATCTGCTCAGCGAAAATCCGGCTGTGGGTGTGAACCCCTTCAAAAAAGAGGCGATCTGGCAGTATATCCGCCATGCCCTCTGGCACTCCAAAATTGAGCAGGAACGCAACCGTACCGTCAGCCGTGTCCTGAGTCATAACCTGCTGACGGCATTCCTCGGCTTGCTGGAAGATGCCAGCACCGTGGCCGATGAGCACTACACCAACCGTGTGAACTACCTGAAACTGGTCTCTAAAGCCCGTGAATACCTGTTTGAAAATGCCACCGAACCGGTGACCGTGCTGGAATTGTGTAATGAGCTGTATGTCAGCCGCCGCACGCTGCAGAATGCCTTCCAGCAGGTACTGGGTATTGGCCCGAATGCTTATCTGAAAACCATCCGGCTGAATGCTGTGCGTCGTGAGCTGGTCAGCCCGTATTCAAAACAGACTACCGTCAAAGACGCAGCAATGCAGTGGGGGTTCTGGCACCTGGGGCAGTTCGCCACTGACTATCAGCGCCTGTTTAATGAGAAACCGTCGGAGACACTGAGCCGCCGTCTGATGTGATTGTTGTTCTGCTTCCGCTTTCTGACCTGCATCGTGTTTTCTTTCCGGCAGGTCAGAATGGCTTCTTCTGAGTCACCGTTTTAAAATACCGCTTCTGATCTCATTTTCAGCATCTTGCTGTGAATATTCTCTGTAAGGAGAATTTAAATATCTAATTAGTTCTATATTTATTAATTGGCTATTTATAATTCTACTGAGCAACGGAGTATTCAGGTATGAAAAACCGCAACAAGATTCTGCTGTCCGCGTTGATATCTCTCTTTATGACCCCTGCGTTTGCACTTCCTTCTGTGACAGTTCTGGCCACCGGCGGCACTATTGCCGGGGGCGGGGAATCGTCGGTTTCGTCCGGTTATCAGGCCGGAAAAGTAGGCGTCAATGCGCTGATTGATGCCGTACCGGAAGTCAAAGCACTGGCAGATCTCAGTGGTGAGCAGATTGTGAATATCGGCTCACAGGATATGAATGACAAGGTGTGGCTGACGCTGGCAAAAGAAATCAACCGGACCTGTGATAAAACGGACGGATTTATCATCACTCACGGCACCGATACGCTGGAGGAGACCGCGTATTTTCTTGACCTGACAGTATCGTGCCATAAGCCGGTTGTGCTGGTGGGGGCAATGCGTCCGTCCACGGCACTGGGCGCGGACGGCCCGCTGAATCTCTATAATGCAGTAGTTTTGGCAACGGATAAGTCGGCGGCCGATCGCGGCGTTCTGATGGTGATGAATGACAAGGTGATCAGCGGGCGGGATGTGGTCAAAATGAATACCACGGAAGTTCAGGCGTTTGAAGCGGTGAATGCCGGGGATACCGGATTTATCCATAACGGCAAAGTGACCTATTATCAGGCAGCGCTGCCACGGCAGGCCGGTGCGGTGTTTGATATCAGTAAACTCAGCGAACTGCCGAAAGTCGGTATTGTTTATAATTATGCCAATGCTTCAGATGCGCCGGTAAAAGCCCTGCGGGAAGAGGGAAATGCCGGGATTGTCAGTGCCGGCGTGGGTAACGGCAATATGTATAAAGGCGTTTTTGATGCATTAGCCGCCGCAGCCAAAGAGGGCGTGGTGGTTGTCCGCGCCAGCCGGGTGCCAACGGGCTATACAACACGTAACGCGGAAGTGGATGATGATGTATACGGTTTTGTGGCTTCCGGCAGACTGAACCCGCAAAAAGCCAGAGTATTGCTGCAACTGGCTCTGACACAGACCACTGATCCGCAGAAAATTCAGTCATTCTTCGAAAAATATTAATTAAATTATTTTCAGACCGCAGTCTCTCTTATAAGGGGCTGCGGTTTTTTATTCTCGGATCGGTTTTCATGCATTTATTGTTATGTTATAACATAACAATAAATGAGTTTAAGGTGATAGTTGTCATTAATGATAATTAACAAATGAAACAAAAAAGACACAGCTGCCTACAGGAATTTAAAGAAAAAAGGGGCTGAATCTGTCCGTATTCACAAAGCGGGAAAAAGAACTGTTCTCATATTTACCCATTGAATTCATTCAGTATATTGTCTGCTTCTGAGTCAGAGCGACTCTGTCTTCACGGCATGTATCACAACAAAATAATAAAAGAGAAAGGTATGAAATCAGTTAAGTTTGCATTGGCACCGTTATCCGCCATGGTGCTGTTATCGTTCTGTGCGCAGGCCGGAACACTGGGAAATAATGACGACACGATTATTGTCCGATCTTCCACCATTGAATCCACCACCGTTAATGAACTGGCCGACTACGGGAATAAATTACAGGTTATTACCCGTGAGGAAATTCAGCGTTCCGGGCCGTCATCCGATTTAAACCAGGTATTACAGCAATATGTGCCGGGATTATATGTCTCTCTGGGACAAGGGGCTTACGGCTACGGTAAATATTCCTTTATGGGCGGCCGCCCGGATGACACCTTAATTCTGATTGATGGCGTCCGTCTGAACAACCGCCTGTTCGGCGGGATCTATCTCGATACTCTGCCGCTGATTGCGATTGACCGCATCGAAGTGTTACAGGGGGCGCAGAGTCTCTCTTTCGGTACTCAGGCGATCAGCGGTGTGATTAATATTGTCACCAAAAAACCGACCTCAGAGGTACTGTCCGGTGAATTCAGTGTCGGCGCGGATACGGATAAAGGCCGTTACGGAGAGGGTTACGTCGAGAAAGCGTTTGATAACGATATCGGCAAAACCGGTCTGATGGCGTGGGTAACCCGCAGTAAATCTGACGGTTATCAGCCATATCGCGACAGTGATTACAACGGCACGATCGGTCAGAAAAAGCGTGGCTATGACGTGACATCTGTTGGTGTCCAGGTTACCCAGACTATTGCGGATACCGCACAATTGCAGGGATTCTACCAGTACACACAGGCCGATCTGGATATGGTGTCCCCGAACCATCACCGTCAGGCAATGAACAAACGTGACCATCATCTGGCCACAGTTTCCTTTGAGCATTTCCTGACGCAGGACACCAGCTACTCCATCCGTGCACATCTTAATGACTGGAATACCCGTTATGACCGCAGCCGCTATCTGGCGGACGGCTCCGTGGATATTCAGAATGATGATTCTTACTGGGGATTCCGGGACTACGGCGTTCAGGCACAGATCAAATCTTACCTGTTCGGGGATAATGAGTTTGTCGTCGGGACAGATAACCAGTGGTACAAAGGTAAAGATGAGGTCATGAAGATCGAAACGGATACCGCGAAAGCCAATGCCCTGTATTTACAGGTGCGGCCGGATATCCCTGTCTTACCGGAGCTGAAACCAAGTCTCGGCGTGCGTTATGAACGCTTTGAAGGCGGCCAGGATGCAACCGTCTGGATGGCAAGCACCAAATATGAGGTGAATGAAAAGCTCAATTTACGCGGCCAGGTGGGAACAGCATTTAAACTGCCGAACGCTGAGCAGTTATATGTCAAAGATGAAAGTAAGCAAACCATCGGTGATGCCAACCTGAAAGCGGAAACCAGTAAAAACATCGAAGCCGGTTTTGACTACCTGACGAAGTGGGAAAACGGCGGTGCATGGCAGTTCGGTGCAACGGCCTACGCCCGTGAAATCAATGATCTGATCACGACAGTGAAAGTCGGTAAATACGATAAATGGGTTAACGGTGACGGTGAAATCCGTACCAAAGGCGTGGTACTGGCGACCAAACTGAACTTTGATGAGTCCTGGTATGTCTCCGGGGATATCACCCGTAACTGGCTGGATACCAAAAACGGCGCGACACTCAACGATATCCCGGAACTCTTTACCCGCGGCCGCATCGGTTATGACGCCCCGGCAAAACAGTGGGGTGCGGAACTGGCTGCCCGCTATGTGGGTGAACTGAAATCCGGCGGTGATACCTACGGCCATTACACCGTGTTTGATGCCAGCGCGTATCTGTATGTGGATCATGCGCAGCAGCATAAGCTCACGCTGCTGGTGGAAAACCTGTTTGACCGCGATTACCCGGCGGGTCTGACCAGCAACGGTCTGGAAAAAGTGGACAACCTCGGTCGTCCGTTAACCGCTGAACTGCGTTACACCTACCGTTTCTGAGGACACTGAGCTATGGGAAAGAATGTCACACTGTATCTGAACACGTTGCAGAATGAGGCGTGCTTATCTGCGGATTTCTGGCTGTCACTCAGTGAGAAGGGCTTTCCCAGTGATACCGCCTGCTGTGCGGACAGCGGGGCAGTATTGCATCAGCTGAAGGAAACGATCATACCGGAGACCCGCTGTGTCCTGCTGATGGTGCTGACAGACCCGGCGCAATCCGGTGAAAAACTGATGTCTCTGACGTCGGCGCTGGAGCTGGAGATAGCAGAGTATTACCCGCAGTTACGGGTGTTCCGGAGTTTGTGTGTACTTACCGGGGGGGATTCTGCGGCAGATGCCAAACAGGCCGGTGACGTGATGACGGAACTGGAAAAGCAGTCAAACAGTCGTGAGCCGAAAGCTGAATCCAACCCGAACTGGGAAAAAACACCGCCGTACCGCTATCACCTTTTCTTCTGTATGGGGCCGCGCTGTGTCTGCCGGGGAGCCAAATCCCTGCTGATGCAGCTGCGCCATCAGCTTGTGGCGCGGAACCTGTTTGAAAATGAAAACGGCGTGCTGCTGACCCGCTCTCACTGTCAGTATCCCTGCAACCAGGGACCGCTGGTAACGGTCTATCCGGATAATTTATGGTACCGGCTGACCACGCCGGAAGAGATCCATCTGTTTGTTTCTGAACAGATAGAGCAGGGAAGAGTGGTGCCGTCGTTGCTGGCGGATCATAAATAAAATGAAGATTACCCGGTATGCTGTCAGTGTGATCCTGTTGCTGCTGTCTGCAGGGGCTGCGGCAGGAAATAAATGCGATCCGCTGTGGGATAAAACCGCGCCGCCGCAGCATATCATTGCCATGAATCAGCATGCCGCTGATATGGTACTGGCGCTGGATGCCGGGCCGCAGATGCTGGGCGTGAGTTATATTGATGATTCAGCGGAGGCACTGAAATCAGGGCGCTATCACGGTATCCCGGTTTTTTCGGCCAAATACCCCGCGACAGAAAAACTGATCGCCTCCGGGGCAGATTTTGTCGTAGCTGGGTTTTCCTCTGCCTTTATGGCTTCGATGGGCGGGCAGGATGATCTGCAACGTGCCGGTATCGGCAGCTATCTGATGGCATTTTCCTGCGAACGTCAGGCATACAGCGGATTTGACAGTATTAAAATTGATTTGCAGCGCCTGGGGCGGGTCCTCGGGCGGGAAAAAGAGGCGGATGCCGCCGTTGCCCGTATCGATGCTACGCTGGCGCAGGTAAAATCCCTGCCGCCACTGCCCCGGAAACCGGTGATTTTTTACCTCGACAGCCAGAGTGACACCCTGATGTCACAGGGAAAGAAAGGGTTTATGACCGAAGTTATCACCCTGGCCGGGGGCGAAAATGTGTTTATCGACATGCCGATGGCAGGTATTCACGTCTCTCCGGAAACACTGCTGGATAAACAGCCGGACTATATTATTCTCGCCGATGCGGTCTGGTCACCGGCAGAAAAGAAAAAAGCCTGGCTGGCAAATCATCCGGCGCTGTCTCACCTGGAAGCTGTCAAAAACGGACGTTACATTGTTATTCCGTTCAGCGGCGTTTATCCCAACGTCAAAAGCCCGGATGTGTTGCTGACGATAGCAGAAGCCGTCAGGAAGTAATACCGGCGGAACACGGTTTTATTCTTCGTCTGTTTCCAGATTACGGATAAAACGGTAATCAGCCGACGCCGGTTTCAGGCGGTACAGTGCCGCCGGGCGACCGCGTTCAGCCCGTTTTTCACCGGTATCAATCAGCAGATCGGCCTGTTCGAGACGGCGGCGGAATGATTTTTTCTGAATCGGCTGACCAATCAGAATTTCATGAACGTGCTGTAATTCCGGCAGGGTAAAGGTTTCCGGCAGGGCGAATCCCGGCACGACGGAATAGAGGGATTTCTGGCGCAGCCGCGCTCTGGCCTGACGGATAAGTAACTGGTGATCAAACGCCAATATCATATTCTCTGCTTCATCCAGCGGTATCCATCTGACTGAATTCACTGTGTTAATTTGCTTTTCACACGCCTGCATGGCAATCAGTGCCGTATAGCAGACGGTGACTGACCAGCCGCGTTTGTCCCGCTGACCATTGCCGACCGTACATAACTGCTCAATGTACGGCGGTGTGACACCGGTTTTTTCCCGCAGTTTCCGCAGTACGGTATCTTCCAGAGTCTTATCCTGTGCCTCATCCACAAAACCACCGGGCAATCCCCATTTGCCTTTCTCCGGATGTTCCGCACGTTCGGCCAGCAGCACATGCAGGGTTTCATTGTGATAAGTGAAAAGCACAGCATCAACAGTCACCAGGGGCGACAAAAAATCACGGCGCTGATAACCGGCGAGGTAAGTTTGTTCATCCATTTGCGTCACATCCTGAAATCGGGATAAGTCATTCTATTGTAAGGAGAGAAATCCGGATTGCAAATTAAATGTCATTCAGACACTAATTCAGCTTGACATCAATAGTGTCAATAAGTCACTATTTTGTTATTGTCATAACGACACTAATGAGGTGATACTATGTTTAATTTAAAATTCTTTAAAGCAGACCCGTCCACATTTGTTATCCGTTCCGTGAACGGTCATGTCAAAAGTCAGGGACAAGGGCTGAGCTTCTGGTACAACAGTGCGACCACATCGATCGCCGCACTACCCTTAAGTGCGCAGGAAACCCCGTTTATTTTCAATTTCCAGACAGCGGATTTCCAGAGCCTCCGCGTTCAGGGGCAACTCTCCTTTCAGGTCAGTGCGCCGGAAAAAACGGCCGGAGTGCTTAACTTTGTACTCAACCGGGACGGAAAAACCTACGCGACCGACGACCCGATGAAACTGAATGACCGGATTGTCCGCGCGGCACAAACCATTATCCAGGCGGAGATCCAGTCCACGCCGCTGCGCCGTGCATTATTGCTCAGCCAGTCGCTGGTGGCACTGGTGCAGTCACGTCTGTCACAGCAGGCGGCGCTTGAGGCTCTGGGGATCACCATTCTGGATTTCTCTGTCACCGCGATTACCCCGACACCTGAAACGGCCCGCGCACTTGAGGCGGAAGCCCGGGAATCCCTGCTGAAAGAGGCGGATGATGCGATTTATGCGCGGCGTAAATCCTCCGTTGAACAGGAGCGCACGATCAAAGAAGCTGAGCTGGAGACCGATCTCTCTGTGCAGAAAAAAGAGCAGCAGATAGAGGAATCCCGGCTGGAAAACGAACGCACACTGTTGCGTGAACAGGCGGCAATGGCGCAGGAGCGGCTGGCGGCAGAGATTGGTGAGGAGCAGCAGCGTCAGACACTGGTTTCTCTCAGTGCCGATAATCAGCGCGTTCAGTCCGATGCGGATGCGTATGCCATTGAAACCAAAATGAAAGCGTACCGTGAGCTGCCGGTGGAGAATCTCAAAGCCCTGGCACTGAGCCGGATGGCGCCGGAGCAGCTGATGGCGATGGCCTTTGAGTCACTGGCACAGAATGCCGGAAAAATAGGTGAGCTGAATATCGCGCCGGATATGTTCAGTCAGATGATGAAAAAAGTGAGCAAAGCATGAGCCGCCGGGATGAGGTACGGTTTGTCCTGGTTACACAGAAAACCCGGTTACAGGAGCTGATCGCCCGTTTCAATACCTGGCCGCAGGCGAAGTTTTATCTGGAGCATAACGGCATCTCCGTGAGTGATTATCTCGCGGAGCATGATCGCTACCAGGCGCAGCTGACAGAGGCGAAACGTATTTTGCTGCAGGCGGGACAGGTACAGATTCCGGATCGCACGCTGCTGCCGGGGTATCAGTTTTCTGACCGCGATATTGTGGTGATTATCGGCCGCGACGGGCTGGTGGCGAATACCCTGAAATACCTGAACGGCCAGCCGGTGATTGCGGTTAACCCGGATCCGGAACGCTGGGACGGTATACTGCTGCCTTTTGAACTGCCGCAGCTGGCATCGGTGGTGATGCGGACACTGAACCTGGATATGCCGTCGAAAGTCCTGAGTTTTGCACAGGCGGTCACCAATGACGGACAGAAAATGCTGGCGGTCAATGATCTGTTTATCGGGCCGAAAAGTCACACATCGGCCCGCTATATTCTCAGTCACGGCGGGCAGGCGGAGGCGCAGTCTTCCTCCGGGGTGATTGTCTCAACAGGGCTCGGTTCGACGGGCTGGTTACAGTCTGTTCTGGCCGGTGCGCTGGGCGTGACCGGCGGCAGTTCACATCCGCTGCGCGCCGGGATCGCCTGGGATGAAAAGCGGCTGCAGTTCAGTGTGCGGGAGCCTTTCCCGGGGCGGACATCCGGAACCTCACTGGTTTTCGGGGCGGTCGATAATACGATGACATTACAGCTTGAATCACAGATGCCGGAAAACGGGGTTATTTTTTCTGACGGGATAGAGTCCGATTTTCTTCATTTCAATGCAGGATGTATTGTCACAATCGGTATTGCGGATATACAGGGAAGGCTGATGTATGAATAACAAACCAGTGTACCGCCGGGCGGCGGATAACAGAACGGGGCACACAGCGTGCCCCGTAAGGAATAAAACCACGTTTGTTTATTGATCAGATAGCCCAGCCGCCCGCATAGAAGGCGACTAACACCACCGCAATAATCACTGTGCCGGTGTTGAGTTTACGCCACTCTTTTGCCACCAGGCGGCCGATGACCAGGGTGACATAACCCAGCATAATACCGGTGACGATATTACAGGTCAGTACGATAAAGACCGCACACACCAGCCCGGACATGGCATCGACAGAGTCGTCGAAATCCAGTTTTGCCACATTACTCAGCATCAGCAGGCCGACATACATCAGTGCTGGTGCGGTTGCATACCCCGGGATCAGGTAAGAGAGTGGTGAGAAGAACAGGATCAGCAGGAACAGCACGCCGACGGTTACGGCAGTCAGCCCGGTTTTACCGCCTGCGGCTGTCCCCGCAGCGGATTCAATATATACCGCTGCCGGAGAAGCACCCACCGCACCGGAGATAATGGAGCTGACGGAGTCCACGGTCAGCGCTTTGCCGCCGTTGATAATCTGATTGTCTTTGTCCAGCAGGTTGGCTTGTCCGGCCACCGCACGGATGGTACCGGTAGCGTCGAACACCGCTGTCATCACCAGCGCCAGCACACTCGGCAGAACCGCTGTTTGCAGGGCACCCATAATATCCATACTGAAGATCAGAGATTTACCGTCCGCACCACTCAGTGACGGCATGGCGATCAGCCCCTGATAGGTGACGTTCGGGTCAACAATCAGGCCGATAACTGAAATCCCGATAATCACCAGCAGGATCCCGCCCGGGACGTGCATTTTTTCCAGACTGACAATCACCGCCAGTCCGATCAGTGACATGGCGACCGGGAAGGAGGTAAATGCCCCCATTGCCACCGGCAGACCTTCCAGCGGGTTCTTGATAACCAGACCGACACCGTTGGCGGCAATCAGCAGCAGGAACAGGCCGATACCAATCCCGGTGCCGTGGGCTATCCCCATCGGCAGGTTGCGCAGGATCCAGTTTCGCACCCCGGTAACGGAAATCAGGGTAAAAATCACACCCATCAGAAAGACCGCACCGAGCGCAACCGGAATACTGATTTGCTGCCCGAGCACCAGGCTGAATGCGGTAAAGGCGGTGAGTGATATAGCACAGCCGATAGCCATCGGCAGGTTTGCCCACAATCCCATCATGATGGAGCCGATACTGGCGACCAGACAGGTGGCGACAAAGATGGCACCCGGCGGGAACCCGGCTTTGCCGAGCATGGAAGGGACGACGATGACAGAATAGACCATGGCGAGGAAGGTGGTGACTCCCGCCAGAATCTCCCGTTTGACGCTGCTGCCGCGGGCGGAGATTTTAAAGTACGCGTCCAGTGCGCCTTTTGCTGCCGCCCCGGAGTTATCCGGTGTTGTATTATCAGACATAATTGCAGACCCCGAGAATGAAATGAAAATGTGTTTTAATCACTGCATTGGTGTGCGTCAGGTCCGTTCATAGACCAGGCGTCCATCGATGTAAGTCCGGTAAATCGTGCGGTCATCACCAAGCGCAATCATCACAAACAGTTTCTCCGCCAGCGTGCGTGAGTTGTCATAACGCAACTGCTGGAGCGGGGTCGCGGTCGGTTCAAGTACCACAAAATCCGCTTCTTTGCCGGCGGCAAAGTTACCGATACAGTTATCCAGTCCTAATGAATGCGCGCCGCCGAGAGTGGCGAGATAAAACGCTTCAAAGGCGGTTAAACAGGTTTTCTGCAACTGCATCACTTTGTAAGCTTCACTCAGTGTCTGCAGCATATTGAAGGTCGTTCCGGCACCGACATCCGTACCAATCCCGACTTTCACTTTTTTCGCCAGCGCCTTTTTCAGATTAAACAGGCCGCTGCCGAGATAAAGGTTTGATGTCGGACAAAATGCCACCGCCGAGCCGGTATCGTGCAGGCAGTCCCACTCTTCTTCCTCAAGGTGGATACAGTGCGCAAATACGCTGCGTTCGCCGGTCAGTCCGTAGTGGTGATAGACATCCAGGTAGTTTTTACTGTCCGGATAGAGCTCTTTTACCCACTCAATTTCTGCTTTGTTTTCATCAAGGTGAGTGTGAACCCAGGTGTCCGGATACTCTTCGCGCAGCCGCTGACACACCGCCAGTTGTTCCGGGCTGGAGGTCGGTGCAAAACGCGGGGTGATGGCATAGAGCAGACGCCCTTTCTTATGCCAGCGTTCGATCAGTGCCTTACACTCTTCGTAGCTGCTTTCCGGTGTGTCGGTGAGGTAGTCCGGCGCGTTTCTGTCCATCATCACTTTACCGGTGATGAGGCGCATATTGAGCTGGCTTGCCGCATCAAACAGGGCATTGACCGATTCCGGGTGAACAGTACTGAAGACCAGTGCGGTCGTGGTGCCGTTACGCAGCAGTTGTTTGATAAAAAACGCCGACATTTCACGGGCGTAATCAATATCCTGATACAGCTTTTCGGTCGGGAACACATGGCGGTTGAGCCATTCGAGTAACTGCTCGCCGTGAGCACCGATCATCTCGCTCTGCGGATAGTGAACGTGGGTATCAATAAAGCCCGGCACCACCAGTTTCCCAGTGTAATCGCGGACACGGACGGTTTCCGGGATCAGATGCTTCCCGTCTTCCCACTGTCCGAACCACTCTATTTTTCCGTGCCGGATTAGCATCAGGCCGTCATCAATCAGGCGGACTGCATCGGGCAGATCGTCCATCGAGGTCACTACGCGGGTGATATCCAGGAACTTCCCGCGTACCGCTTTGACGGTATGTTCAGACGACATAGCTGACTCCTCTGCTTACAAAAAGCCCTCACCGGAACCGGCGAGGGCAGGGTTGATTTAATTATATTTTGCTCAGGCCGCGCAGAATTTTTTCCGGCGTGAAGTGCCATTCACGCAGCCAGACACCGCAGGCATCATGAATTGCGGTGGCGATAGCCGGTGCTGCACCGTTAACCGCGATTTCCGAGATGGATTTCGCACCATACGGGCCGACCTGGTCATCACTCGGCACCAGGAACGCGCGGAAATCACGCGGAATATCGCCGATCTTCGGTGCGCCGTAGGTTTTCAGGTCGCGGGTCAGCGGCACACCTTTGGCGTCGTAGCGGATCTCTTCTGACATACTGTGGCCGATGGCACGCATGGAGGCACCGTAAATCTGACCTAAGGCCAGATCCGGGTTCACCGGCGTACCGCAGTCGAGCAGTGCGTAGAATTTATCCAGGCGGATTTCACCGGTACGGGTGTTCACGGCCACTTCGGCAAAGTTTGCCCCGTACGGGAAGGCAAAGTCCGGTGTGATATAACTGGCGTTTGCCACCAGCACACCAAACCCGGTACCGCCTTCGGCTGCATGCGCCAGATCCGCGAATGTGATTTCGCCTTTCTTACCGCGCACCACACCCGGTGCCGCCAGGGTGACATCCTCCACCGGCTCGCCGATTTGCGCGGCACCGTGGAACAGGATTTTTTTACGCAGATTCTCTGCCGCCATTTTCGCCGCATTACCGGAGAAGCAGGTGCCGGAGGAGGCATAAGCTCCTTTGTCGAACAGCGCGTGGTCAGTATCCCCTGAGATAACATGGACATCATCCGGGCAGCAGCACAGCACTTCGGCGGTCAGTTTTTTGACCACGGTATCGAGGCCGGTACCGATATCCGCACCACCGGAGTGGACGATAAAGGTGCCGTCAGATTCCAGTTTGACCATACAGTTTGCCTGGTCGATATCCGGGATCCCTGATTTCTGCATGATGATGGCCACGCCGCGTCCGGTTTTCCAGTCGCCGTCCTGTTTGCGCGGGGAATCCCAGTTGATAAGTTCGCGGCCTTTTTTCAGGATCGGGCCGAGGGCGCAGCTGGCGGCAGTCGGTACCGAGGTCGGCATTTTACCTTCCCCGATAGCACCGAGGATCTTCAGTTCCTGACCTTCATGCACGCGGTTGGTTTCAATCAGATCCAGCAGGTCGATATTCAGTTCTTTCGCCAGTTCGGCCAGGATCATGGTCAGGGCGAAGTTACCTTTCGGTGCCCCGTAACCCTGATATGCACCGGTCGGGCAGATGTTGGAGTAGTAAGTGGTCACCTGAAAATCGACGTTATCACACGGATAGAGCGGCAGTGACAGCGCCGGACCGTTACTCGGTACCGTCAGTGAGTGGTTACCGTAAGGGCCGGTGTTCGCCAGGAATTCCATATTGATGGCGGTGATTTTCCCGTCTTTTTTCGCGCCCAGTTTGATCTTCACTTTTGCCACATGGCGGCTGGTGTTCGCGATAAACTCTTCTTCACGGGTGTAGCGGAATGAGACCGGACGGCCGGTGACATACGTTGCCCACGCGCAGACTTCTTCCAGCAGGATATCCTGCTTGGAACCAAAGCCGCCGCCGACACGCTCTTTAATCACATGCACTTTGTTTTGTTTCAGGCCGAGAATACGCGCCACCTGGCGGCGTAAGTGCCACGGTACCTGAGTGGAGGCGTGGATCACCAGACGGTCGCCGTTCATGTAGGTGTAGCAGATATGCGGTTCGGTCGGGCACTGCTGAACCTGGCGGGATTCATAGGTGCGCTCGATAACGGTATCCGCTTCGGCAAAGCCTTTATCCAGATCCCCGATATGGCCGTGAACACCCGCAGCAATGTTTTTGCACGGTTTTGCGCCGATCGGGAAGTTAATCTGTAAATGCTCGCCGCGATCTGCCGCGTTTTTATTCTGCTCTGCCAGGTCAGCCGGCGCGCCGTTAACATAAATCACCGGCTCATCATGCACCAGCGGTGCGCCGTCAGCTTTGGCTTCATCGATAGACAGAACCGGTTTCAGCACGTCATATTCGACTTCGATTAACGATAATGCTTTCAGTGCGATAGCTTCGTTTTCTGCCACCACAGCGGCCACGCGGTCACCGACGTGACGGAGTTTTTTACCGAACATGCGGCGGTCAAGCGGAGACGGCTCCGGCGCACTCTGTCCGCCGGGGGTGTAATACACATCCGGACAGTTTTTGTGGGTGATAACATGCACCACGCCCGGCAGGGCTTCCGCTTTACTGACATCCAGGCGGGTGATCAGCGCGTGAGCGTGCGGGCTGCGCAGCATTTTAATGACACAGGTATTGGCAGGAATGCGGTCTTCCACATAGCACGGGTTTGCCTGCACCATTACGGCAGCATCGGTTTTCGGCGTGACTTTCCCGACAACGGTCAGGTCATCACGGAAGGCCGGTGCATTGTCAGCTTTGTAGTGCGGATCTTTGCGGCGTTTTACCAGCAGATCAATGACTTCATAGAATTGCTGATAACCGGCGTCACGGCTGAACAGACCGGAAAGGGCATCATCAATCTGGTCGCGATCCGGCTCCGGAATACGTTTGATAAGATCAGTCAGGATCAGGGCAGCCGCCGGGTCGTTATAACCGGACTGGATCACACCCACATCGACCATCGCCTGCTGAACATCACTCAGTTCATTCCATTTGCCGAGAGATTCGGCGGTTTCAATCACTGCGCCTTCCAGCTGGGCGGCGATCAGCAGTGAGGCGTTGACAATACGGCCGTTGAATAAGATGGCGTCAGAGCCTGCGAAGCCATAGCCGTCATCACTGTTACGCACAGAGTGCATACCCAGGCTGAACAGAATGTTGCGGACGTTTTCGCCCGGAATGCAATCGGGTGAATGCGGGGTGCCGTTAAGTATAAAATGGACGTTCATTTCTTATTCCTCCCCCATTTGCCGGCAGTCTGTCAGCAGGTCTGAAACTAAAATTCCGGTGATATAGCGTTTATATTCTTCGCTGCCCAGTAAATCCGCTTTCGGATTCACGGCCTGACTGACGGCTTTCTCCAGCGCTTCCCCGCTGAGATTTTTCGCCTCAACCTGCGGCAGACGGCTGATACCGCAACCGACACCGTCAACGGCGATCCGCTGCTCATTATTACCGGTCAGTGCGACAGCGGCAGTGACCACAGCCCAGCCGTCAGCGGTTTCGCGGACAGTACGGGTGGCACAGCGGCGGAACGGATCCTGTAAAATCAGATGGGTGATCAGGCGGTCATCCGGTGCGGCGAGATAGCTTTCCAGCGGGATCACATCATTGCTGGCCAGCTGAACCTGAGCATCCAGTACCAGCAGCACCGGCAGCAGCGCATGTTCGCGCTGACAGGCGGCGATCTCCCCGCCGATGGTGGCCTGGTTACGGATATGGCGTGAATAGACAAAACCGAGCGCATCATACAGCGCACGCGGGATCAGCGGGCTTTCACGCAGCGTTTCCAGCGTGACAACCGCGCCGATGCGCAGAATACCGTCCTGCCACTCGATGGACTTCAGCGGCAGCAGTGACAGTGAGATAGCGACAGTGCGGTCAGTTTTGGTCGGTACCGCATTCAGTTTACTGCCGCCTGCAAACCAGACAGCGTTTTCCTGAAAGCGTTGTTTCAGCTCAGTTGCCTGCGTTAAGGTGGCAGGGCGGAAAAATTGTTCGATCATGGGTTACCCCTACATTGCTCTTCCGGCCTGCGGCAGTGCCGCAGGCCATGGTTTTTTATTACAGTGCGTCCATCCGGGCCCACATCTTTTTCGCGGCTTTGCGTGCTTCTGCAAAGAGCGGTTCGATATCGAACGGGAACTGACGGTTTTCATACACCATCACACCATCCACCATCACGCTGTTCCCACTGTTGGATCCTAAACCGAAGGCCAGATGGCCCGGCAGGTTATCCCCGACAAACGGTGTTGGTGGTGTGTAATCACAAATGGTCAGGTCAGCCTGATACCCGGTTTCCACGCGGCCGAATTGTTTGCCGAAGTTGCGTGCCAGTAAGCGGTTACCATTCCACAGGAAGCGGGTGAAGCTGTCCGGCCACATAGCGCCGCCTGCATCGCGGTGTTTGAAGAAGGCAAACTTCATTTCTTCTAACATATCGGAGCCGATACCGTCTGTGCCGAGTACCACGTTGTTGTAGTCACCCAGGCGGTGGTTGTAGCCGACATGGTTGTTCATATTGGAGCGGGCGTTGTGGACCAGGAAGCCATCTTTTTTATTCAGCAGCTCAATATCTGCGGAAGAAAGATACAGGCCGTGGGCGATCAGGGTTTTTTCATCAATCAGATCAAACTCACCCAGGCGGATCAGCAGGTCCTTGCCGTATTTGTCATGGCTGAAAGAGACGTCATAACTGTCTTCCGCCGCATGGATATGCAGGCCGCGTCCGGTTTTCTTAATCGCCTCGCGCAGCATTTTCAGACCTTCATCCGCCACGGTGAACGGCGCGTGTGCCCCGATGTGCGCTTCCACCAGATAGCGGGATTTACCGCTTTTGCGTTCGCTGTCGATAAGCTCCGCAAAGGCGATATTCTCTTCCACCCCGGCTTCCAGCTCTTTCAGGCCGCCGTTGCGGTCGGTGGTTTCGTAGCAGGTCATGCCGCGCAGACCGGCTTTCAGGAAGCCGTCGCGCAGGGTTTTCAGGGAACCGGCGATATAGTTTGGTGAGGCATGGTGGTCAATCACCGAGGTACAGCCGCTCTTAATCGCTTCGAGAGAGCAGATAAGGCCGCTGTAATAAAGGGATTCCTCATCCAGCGCGCGGTCGAGCCGCCACCACAGGTTTTTCAGGGTGGAGATGAAATCAGGGCTCGGCGCGATATTCGCCATAATGCCGCGTGACAGGCCGGAATAGAAATGGTTATGGGAACAGACGATCCCCGGCATCACCAGTTTGCCGTTCATTTCTTTGACTTCCGCGCCCGGGTAACGGGAATGAAGCCCGTTACCCACAGCCGCAATTTTGTCACCCTCTATGGCGATATCGACCCCTTCGCGGATCCCCGCCGGTTCGAACTCAGTGATGGTGGCATTTTTCAGAATCAGCATAATTATTTCTCCACCCGGCCTAACAGATAACGATAGTGTTTATGGACATGGCTCATGATGCGGCACATCTCTTCCAGCTCCTGAGGAACCTGACTGAATTCCCCGTCAGCACCCAGCTGTAATTTGCTGACTTTGCCGTCCAGGCGGACAGTAAAGGTGCTGCCGTCAGCCAGGAAGCCCGGGTTGGTGCTGTTTTCGAAGTCTTCCGGTAGGCTGAAGATAGTGACTTTGTCTTTGTACGGCTTGCCCTGCCACGGGCAGAACTGGGCACAGTTGCCGCATTCGTTACACATCGCATCCAGGTGCAGGGTCTGATAACGGTTACGGAAGCCCGGAATCGCCACTGAAATGTTGGCGCGGTTCGGGCACACATCGACACATTTCGCACAGATGTAATTACATTCCAGGCAGCGCTGAGCTTCCTGTTTCACGAACGCCTCGCGGTCGTTGCTGTCCACCATCTGCACGGCGATAGCGCCTTTGCGGTCAGTGATATCCTGCGGATCCACATTGAGCCAGTATTTGTCGCTGTAGTGAGAGAGGATATTTTCGCGCTCCAGAATGGCATCCGTCGCACGACCCGCATCACCGATAGCCGCCACGATAGAGGACGGGCCGCTCTGCACATCACCAATCAGGAACACATTGGCGCGGGTGGTTTCACCGCTGTTGCGGTACACCGCCGGCCAGCCGTCTTCACCCATCGGCACGCCGATTTGTGACAGCACTTCGCAGTCCTGCTGTTCGCCGATAGCGGTGATCACGCTGTCGATTTTCAGGGAGACAGTCTCTTCTGTCGCCACCGGACGGCGGCGGCCTGACTCATCCGGCTCACCCAGTTTCATGGTGCGGACCAGCAGGGTGCCGTCAGCATTGAACTGCTCCGGATTGTGCAGGAACATGAATTTCACATCATCTTCAACCGCTTCTTCATACTCTTCCGGCCAGGCTGGCATTTCTGCCTGAGAACGGCGGTAAATAACCGTCACATCTTCCACACCGGCAATCCGTTTGGCGGCGCGGGCGCAGTCCATCGCGGTGTTACCGGCACCGATAACGGCAACATGTTTGCCCATTTTCAGCGGCGCATTGTTGTTGTAATCATGCAGGAACGGCAGGGATTTATAGACGTTGCGGTTGTCACCGGCGAGTTTCACGCCGCTGTTTTTGTCTGTCCCTATCGCGACCAGCACATAGGTGAAACCCTGCTCCAGCAGTTTATCGACGGTCAGACGCGGGTCACAGCCGTACTCAAATTTCACGCCGTGGTCGGCGACGAACTGAATATCGTGCTCAATAGTTTCACGCGGGATACGGAAGTGCGGGATGATATTCGCCACCACACCACCGGCATTGGCTTCTTTCTCAAATACCGTCACCGGATGACCGGCACGGGCGAGGAAATACCCGGCAGCCAGACCGGCAGGACCGGCACCAATCACCGCGACCGGGTTTTTATCACCGGAACCGGCCGGTTTGTGCCAGCGGGCTTTGTACTCTTTCCAGCCTTTTTCCACCGCCACTTTTTTCAGTTCGCGGATATTCAGCGCACTTTCGTAATCCAGGCGGGTACAGTTGTACTGGCACTGGTGATCACAGATATGACCGGTGATGGCAGGCAGGGCGTTACGCTGGTAAATCAGTTCCAGTGCATCCGCATAGCGGCCTTCGCCCAGCAGGCGGATATATTCAGGAATGTCCTGTTTGATGGCACAGGCAGTCACACACGGTGCGACATAACAGTCGGTCAGCGGCAGCGGGCCACCGGCGTCGATTTCCTGGTCTGATTTCCAGTGTTTCTGGGTATATTCCATGCTGACGGCACGTTCTGCCAGCGCATTCAGTTTACCCACATCAATCTGCGTCATGCCCCACGCATCGGACTTATCCAGCTCACGCAGGCACTCGGTCTGGCGCATATAACCACCCGGTTTCAGCAGGTCAGTCGCCATGGTGATAGGGCGGATACCGGATTCAAAAATATCGCGGATATTGAACTTACTGGCACCGCCGGAGTAAGAAATCGGCAGTTTGCCGTCAAAATGACGGGAGAGCAGCGCGGCAACGTTGATGGAGAGCGGGAACAGGGCTCGGCCTGACATATACATCTCGCCGCCCGGCAGACGCCCTTTGTTATTGATGGTGCCGAGGGTGTTGGTCAGCTTGACCCCGAAACCGCGATCCACTTCCTTCGCCAGATCCATCAGGCGCTGTAACATTTCCAGGGCGCGATCCAGTTTCAGGTCATGAGAGAACGATTCCTCACTCAGCCCGATGTAATCAAAGCCGCAGGTGTCGAGGATTTCACGGACACGCGGGAAGCCGAGCAGTGTCGGGTTCAGCTTCACATAGGTATTGATGTGCTTTTCTTCCAGCATGTAGCGGCAGATAGCCTCAATCTCATCCGGCGGGCAGCCGTGCATGGTGGAGAGGGTCACACCTTTGGATAAATCCCCCGGCACGCGGTCAGTCATGGCCAGCAGATCGGCTTTGCGATCTTCCAGACCCAGCTCTTTCAGGAAGCCCGGACGGGAAATAAAGGCTTTCATCTCCTCGCGGTATTTCGCGAAGACCGGCAGCTGTGAGGAATCCATCATGGCGTGGATATACTGCTGCATGCGCGGTTGTTTAATCCCTTCCAGGTTATAACCGACACTCATATTAAAGATGAAGGATTTCGCCTCGCCTTTGGTGCGCGGGTCAAAAATCGCTTCTAATAAATGAAGGGCAAACCAGGCTTTGAGGTATTCGTCGTGGGCTTTCGGCAGGGTAAATTCGGTGGACCATTCGGTGTTGAAACATTCGTCCTGAGCATCGATACACGGCTTTTCGAGCTCAAGTTCATCGAGGATCTGAACGGTTTTCACCTCGATAAAACGGCCGCCGGTCAGCCAGGAAACCACAATATTCTGAGCAAGCTGAGTATGGGGACCGGCCGCCGGGCCGATCGGCGTCTCGCAGGTTTCACCGAAGACAGACATCAGAGGATGCTGATGTTCTCTGCGGTAAAACTGCCGTTCATTGATACCAAAAATGGAACGGCTCGCCTTATATTCTTCAAAGATCCGGTTCAGAAGTTCGCCGAACGGGACGGGACGCATTATATCTCCCATAAAACTCTCCTTGCTGCAATATGAGGGGGCATGCCGGTGGTGCCGGACATGCAACTGTATGCACTCACAGTTGCAACAATTACGCCAGGATTGTTTAAGGCTGCGGATTTCGTATTCAGAGAAATAAAAAAATGTGAGACAAATCTAATCTTAATGTCAAAGTGTGAAACAGCTCGCACAGCGCTAAATGAGAATATGAATCAATAAAAAAGATCTTTATTACCATGGGATTAACATGTGAATGAGATTCTCAAAAAAAGAAAAAATGTATCACATTGATAATGGGAAAACCGCGTTAACAATTAATGTTATTAATGAGACGGAAGTAATAGTGTACAGCCGGATTACCCGCGATAATGCTGCTGATAAGCCTCCGGTGTATCGATGTCGGTAATAACCTCATCGCTCTGCATATTCAGGAAGGTGTGAGGACCGGCCAGCAGCCGTTTTTTCATGGTATTGCCCGCCGGTTGTGATAGTGCGGCGAGCAGACATGCGCGGGAGAGCAGCACGGGGTGGCCCGGAACTTGCTTGTAACAGGGAAGGAGTGCGGCATCACCGCGCTGTGCCCACAGGGTCTGCCAGATAGCCGGGGTGAGAAACGGTACATCACCGTGGGTAAGAAAACAGTATTCGCTGGTCACCGCCTGTGCGGCCAGGTGCTGCGAGGAGAGCAGCCCGGTTTCATAGTCCGGATTATGCAGAATCTGAATACGTTTTACGGACTGATAACGCGCAGCCAGTTCCGCGCCGCGAAAGCCGGTCACCAGCAGAACCCGGTGACAAAAGCGCAGTGCATTCGACAGACTGGTATCCAGCAGAGTGGCACCGCCGCTGCCCCATGGCAGCATCATTTTCCACTCACCCATCCGTGAGGAGAGCCCGGCCGCCGTCATTATGCAGTCCGTTTCCTGCGGGCAAAGCGGCTCCCGGACTGATAAATAAGATAAAGCGGTATCGGCTGAGGTCGGGTGAGACGGCATAATGGGTATAAACTCCGCTGATAAATATTGAAAGTGACTGATATTCAAAGGATTCGGTAATGACGATGACAACGGCCCTCAATACACAGATCCCTGTCCGAAGTTGCGCCACTATACCTGAACCGCTGCGCCGGTTATGTGATACACATCCGGGCGGCCATGCAATGGTGATCAGTATTGTCGGGGCAGGCGGCAAAACCAGCTGTCTGTTCTGGCTGGCACAGGCTTTTTCTCAATTAGGGAAAAAGGTGATGATCACCACCACCACCCATATGTTTCTGCCCCGCGAAGGGTTCCCGGTCATTCTCGCCTGTCACCCGGTCCGCCTGCCTGATGCGGTCACAAACAGAGGCTCATTTGCCTGTTATACCGGCTGGAACCCGCTGAATAACAAGGTTCGCGGCTTTTCCTCCGCCGATATTAACGCCCTGGCGGAACAAAATGCCGTTGATGTTATTTTAGCCGAAGCTGACGGAGCTCGCGGTTTTGGCATAAAAGCGCCGGCTGAGCATGAACCTTGCATACCTGATTACAGTGATTGTGTTATTGCTGTGACGGATGGCCGGCTTCTGGGGGCTCCCGTCGGGCCTGACAATGTTCACCGGTGGTCACATTTCTCTGCCGTTACCGGCTTAAACAGCGGTGATACGCTGGATTTGGGGGCGATAAGCCGCCTGATCCGGCATCCGCAGGGGATGTGGAAATCAGCACCACCGGACGCATTACGGATCTGGCTGATAAACCGCTTTTCTCAAAATGAGAATTTTTCGCCGGATATACTGGCAGACTGGCTCCGCGGCACACCGCTGAACGCAGTATGGTTCGGTGCCGTCAGGGAAGATCCCGCAATTACACACATATTGCAGCGACAATAATATCAATGATAAATGCAGGGATATCCATTGAGGTCTGTTTATGAAAATTTTTACCGAAGCAGCGAAGTTGGTTGAGAAAAATTGCCCGTTTGCCATGGCGGAAATTATTGAATGTTCAGGCAGCACTCCCCGTCACAGCGCACAAATGCTGGTGCTGGGGGACGGAAAAACTATCGGTACCATCGGCGGTGGTATGGTGGAGCGCAAAGTGATTGAAGAGGCGGTGGAAGCGCTGCACGAAGGGCGTTCCCGCATGTTCCACGGCCGGATGGCCCGCAACGGGCAGCATGCTGTCGGCTCTGACTGCGGCGGCGCGATGTCGGTGTATATCGCGGTACACGGTGTGCGTCCGCGTCTGATCCTGCTCGGCGGTGGTCACGTCAACCGTGCCATTGCACAGCTGGCGGCTTTCCTGAATATCGATATTCATGTGGCGGATGTGTATGCCGGCAGCCTTGAGCCGGATCTGTTCCCGCCGTCAACCCGCCTGTGGCACGTACCTTCATTTACCGATGCGGTGAATCAGCTGGATCCGCAGCCGGAAGATTATGTGATTATCGCCACCAACAGTCAGGATCTGGAATCCCTCAACTGCCTTATCGATAAACCGTTAAAATACCTCGGATTACTCGGCAGCCGCCGTAAAGTACAGACATTCACTAAACAATTAAGCGAATCCGGGGTATCTGATGCACAGCTCTCCCGGCTTCATGCGCCGGTTGGCTATGATATCGGCGCGGAAACGCCCCATGAAATCGCGGTCAGTATTCTGGCCGAGCTGCTGCAGGTTATGAATGATGCCCCGGGCGGGGCAATGAAACAGAACCCGGCAGAAGTCCGCAGAGCAAAACGTGTGGTGATCCGCGGCGCGGGTGACCTGGCAACCGGCGTGGCATTACGCCTGTATCACAGCGGTTTTGAAGTGGTGATGCTGGATGTCTGCAAACCGACCGTGATCCGCTGTACGGTCTCTTTCGCCCAGGCGCTCTATGACGGCGAAAGCTGTGTGGAAGGCGTCTGTGCCCGTTATGCTCATGATATTGATGAAGTAAACCGCTACCTGAAAGAAGGCGCTATCCCGGTGCTGGCGGACGAACACGGCGAACTGTTACCGGCGCTGCACCCGGATGTGGTGGTGGATGCCATTATCGCCAAACGCAATGTTGCCGGTACCCACCGCAAGATGGCTCCCTGCACCATTGCCCTCGGACCGGGCTTTGAGGCCGGTGTGGACTGTGATGCGGTGATTGAAACTCAGCGCGGTCATCACCTCGGACGGGTGATCACCCACGGCAGCGCGGCACCGAATACCGGTATTCCGGGCAATATCAACGGCAAAACCACCGAACGCGTGTTACGCGCACCGCACAGCGGCATGATGACGCGCCATGTGAATATCGGCGACCTGGTACATGAGGGGGATGTGATTGCCCGTATTGGTGACACAGAAATTCTCTCGCCGATGGACGGCATGGTACGCGGCCTGCTCAATGAAGGGCTGTGTGTGCCGGAAGGGTTTAAAATCGCTGACGTTGACCCGCGCGGTGCACTGGCGGACTTCCGTTCGGTTTCTGACAAAGCCCGCGCGATCGGCGGCGGCGTGCTGGAGGCCATCATGACACGGCTGAATAAAATGGACAGCGCCCCGAAGTGCTGATCACGGATTTTCCGGGTACGGCACCGTACCCGGATTATTCAGGCACGGAACAGCATCCCGGCCACTTCCCGGATCAACTGTAAATTGAGGATCACCAGTGCTACAGTGGAAACAGTCCCGAGTATGATCGTCAGCTGCGAGTTCACAAACACCCCCATGATTTTTTTGCTCGAGGTCAGCAGCAGCAGCGGGATCATGGAGAACGGCAGGGCGATACTCAGAAACACCTGGGTATAAATCAGCAGACTTTCCACCACATCCTCGCGATCCCCCCACAGGTAAATACAGATAATCACCGGGATCACGGCCAGACCACGGGTGATCACCCGGCGCAGCCACATCGGCAGCCGCAGATGAATAAAGCCTTCCATCACAATCTGCCCGGTCAGTGTACCGGTGATTGTGGCGTTCTGCCCGGAGGCGAGCAGCGCCACCGCGAACAGTGTGGAGAGCGTGGCACTGGCGATACCGCCGACGATACCCGGATTCTGCAGCGCGTCATACAGCTGGGTGAAACGTCCGAGGTCAGACGGATCGTTACCGAAAAACAGCGCTGCACCGAGCACCAGCAGCAGACAGTTGATAATAAATGAAAACCCGAGCTGGATATTGGAATCAATTGTTGCAAAGCGGATCGCCTCGCGCAGCCCGGCCTCACTGCGGCGGTCATACTGACGGCTCTGCACAATAGAAGAGTGAAGATAGAGGTTATGCGGCATCACCGTTGCCCCGACAATCCCCAGCCCGATCAGCAGGGCGGAATCCTGCCCGGCCAGTGTGGCGGTGAAGATTTTCTCCGACGGAATAAAGCCGCGCAATACTGCACTCATGTCCGGGTCCGACAGCATCACCTCGTAGGCAAAAATCAGGAAAATCGTTAAGATCAGGACAAACACAAAGGCTTCAATTTTGCGGAAACCGAGTTTCATCAGCACCAGCAGCAGAAATACATCCAGTACTGTCAGCAGCACACCGGCCATCAGCGGAATGCCGAACAGCAGGTTCAGTGCCACCGCACTGCCGATCACCTCCGCAATCTCGGTCGCCATAATCGCCAGTTCAGTGGTGATCCACAACAGCGCCGCCAGCTTCGGCCCGACCCGCGCCCGGGTGGCCTGCGCCAGATCCTGACCGGTGACGATCCCGAGTTTTGCGCACATTGCCTGTAACAGCATCGCAATCAGGCTGGACAGCAAAATCACCGACAGCAGCAGATAACTGTACAGCGCCCCGCCCTGAATCGAGGTGATCCAGTTTCCGGGATCCATATATCCCACCGCCACCAGTGCACCCGGGCCGGAAAAGGCAAACAGCTTGCGCAGAAAACCGGATTTTGCCCCGGCAACCGGCACGGTATTATTGATTTCAGCCAGACTGAGTTGCGGTGTATTCAGCATGATAAATCCGTCCGTGATCGTAATGAGAACTATTATCACTATATTCCTTATCGCGATGCGGGATTATCACAATTGTGCGATCGTAGTACCGGCGGATTTCGGATGATACCGGGTACAGGACTTCTCTATACGCCGGATTCCCTGAAAATGCATGCACAGGCTGCGATTCACCGTGATTTTCAGGCGGGGGATATGTCAGATCTCACTATCAGCAATATTAAAGAAAATCCGCCGTTCGTTACCGGCAAGCGGAATATTGATTTTACGGTATCCTCTGCCGCATCAGGCCGGGTTTATCACTGTATCCGCTCTGATTATTCTGTCCGCCGCTTCGGCACCCGTGATCTGAATCCGGAATCACCGGGGCATATGGTCTGTGAGCCGCAGAAAAAATCCTGAATTTCCCGCCGGAAATAACCGGTAACAGCCTGATATCACCTGTAATCAAACACACATATTTTACCTGTGTCAGACTCTATTGCTGATATTTTGATGTATGCTGTGAGATATGATGGAAAAATTATCTGAATTATATGATTTTATTACCGCGAGCGCCGTTTTATCGGCGGTGATTCTGGTGGTTATTCTGCTGGTCACCTGGTTTCTCGGGCGGCTTATATTTCTGCGCGTGGCAAAACGTTTGTTGTCGTTATTTACTAACCTGACTGACGACAGCATGATCCACAGTATTGCCAAGAAAAGTGCCTCTGTCGTGGCTGTCACGCTGGTGCTGTACATTAATAAAATGCTGCCGACCTTTTCGGCAGAAATGAATATTCTGTTTAATACCGTATGCAGCGCATTCCTGATTATTAATCTGGCTTCACTGGTTAATGACGGGCTGGATATATTTATCCTGCGCCATACCGGGCGTTCATCGTACCGTAACAGCTCGATAAAGGGGTATATTGAAATTGCCAAAATCGGGGTGTGGATTGTTTCCTTTATCCTGATTATTGCGTTAATGACCTCGCAGTCGCCGCTGATTATTATTTCCGGTTTCGGTGCCGTTGCAGCTGTTCTGATGTTTGTCTTTCAGCACACCTTATTATCCTTTGTGGCCAATATTCTGGTCTCCAACGGTAAGGTGCTGAAACTGTATGACTGGATAGAATTGCCCGGCAGTAATATCAGCGGTGAAGTGATTGATATTGCGCTGCATACCATTACTGTCCGCAACTGGGATAATACGATCTCAAGGATCCCGACAAAAGATTTCCTGACCGAAAAATACACTAACTGGCAGCCGATGTTCTCTTCCGGCGGCCGCCGTATTAAACGCAGTTTTTATATTGATCAGTCCTCAGTATCGTTTGCTGATGAAACGTTATTAGCGGAGCTGCGGAATCAGGAATCGTTTCGTCAGTCACTGGATGAAATACTGGCGGAAAATACCGGTTATGATGACGTAAAAGAGTGGATGGCTGCAAAAGGGGTCACTAATTTACAGCTGTTCCGCAAATATCTTCTTAACTGGATCAAAATGCGCGGTGATGTGCGGGCGGATATGTATCTGGTGATCAGAACCATGTCGCCGACACCGGAGGGATTGCCGGTTGAAATATACTGTTTTACCCGCTCCACCACCTGGGTTGATTATGAGGAAACTCAGTCGCAGATATTTGAATATGTGAATGCGTCGGCAAAATATTTCCGGCTGGATATTTACCAGCAACCGTCCGGTCATGATCTGGCGAATTTGCGTTACCGGGCCGGACGATAATGGTTTTCGTTTTTTTCGTTATCAGCAACTCCCCGGTGCTGATGTAAGCTGCACCTCAAACCCCCGAATCAGACTCTCCGGGCTGTGCAGAAAGGCCTGTTCACCATCATCACTGTCCATAATCTGCAGCGCTTCCCGCAATAACGGCGGCAGGTTTTCGTCCGGTGCCACCGGCGCGGTCGCGGCTTCCGTGGTGGCGGCCACCTGCTGACCGGCGCTATACAGGCAGCGCTGTTGTGCGGTATGGTGGACGGCATTCGTGCTTATCGCCTGCCATGATAAGCCTCAGACACAGAGGAACCGTTATGAAATCACGCGCAGCAGTCGCCTTCGGGCCGGGTTTACCCCTTGAAATTGTTGAAATTGATGTGGCACCGCCGAAGAAAGGTGAAGTGCTGGTGAAAATCAGTCACACCGGGGTATGCCATACCGATGCCTACACGCTTTCCGGTGATGATCCGGAAGGTCTGTTCCCGGTGGTGCTCGGCCATGAAGGTGCCGGGGTGGTGGTTGAGGTCGGCGAGGGCGTGACCAGTGTGAAACCGGGCGACCATGTGATCCCGCTGTACACCGCCGAGTGTGGTGAGTGTGATTTCTGTACCTCCGGTAAAACCAACCTCTGTGTTGCGGTCCGCGAAACCCAGGGCAAAGGCGTGATGCCGGACGGCACCAGCCGTTTTTCGTATAACGGTCAGCCGCTCTATCACTATATGGGCTGCTCAACATTCAGCGAATATACCGTTGTGGCGGAAGTCTCACTGGCGAAAATCAATCCGCAGGCCAATGCGGAGCAGGTTTGTCTGCTCGGCTGCGGCGTGACCACCGGGATCGGCGCGGTACACAATACCGCGAAGGTACAGGAAGGGGATTCTGTGGCGGTATTCGGCCTCGGCGGTATCGGGCTGGCTGTGGTGCAGGGCGCACGTCAGGCAAAAGCGGGCCGCATCTTTGCTATCGATACCAATCCGTCCAAGTTTGAGCTGGCAAAACAGTTCGGCGCCACAGACTGCATTAATCCCAATGATTATGACAAACCTATTCAGCAGGTGCTGGTCGAAATGACCAAATGGGGTGTGGATCATACCTTTGAATGTATCGGCAATGTCAATGTGATGCGGTCGGCGCTGGAAAGTGCGCACCGTGGCTGGGGACAGTCAGTGATTATCGGGGTGGCGGGTGCCGGAAAAGAGATTTCAACCCGTCCGTTCCAGCTGGTGACCGGCCGAGTCTGGAAAGGTACGGCGTTCGGCGGCGTGAAAGGGCGTACTCAGTTGCCGGGAATGGTGGAAGATGCCATGAGCGGCAAAATCGAGCTGGCACCGTTTGTCACGCACACGATGGAACTGGATAAAATCAATGAAGCTTTTGATTTGATGCACGACGGTAAATCCATCCGCACCGTCATTCATTACTGATAACGTATTCAGGGAGATAATATGGAACGGATTGAACATCACGCCTGTTTCGGCGGCAGCCAGGAAGTCTGGCGTCACCATTCTGCGGTGACCGGTACGCCGATGACCTTTTCCGTGTTTCTGCCGCCGCAGGCAAAAACAGAGAAATGTCCGGTGATGTACTGGCTTTCCGGGCTGACCTGCAACGAGCAGAATTTTATCACCAAAGCCGGGGCGCAGCGTTATGCAGCGGAGCTCGGTCTGGTGATTGTCGCGCCGGATACCAGTCCGCGCGGCAGTCAGGTGGCGGATGATAAAGAGTACGATCTGGGCCAGGGCGCCGGGTTTTATGTCAATGCCACACTGGAGCCGTGGAAAGCACATTATCAGATGTATGATTACATTCTGGATGAGCTGCACACCCTGGTAAGCGGACATTTCGGCACATCGGAAAAACGCGGTATCTGCGGGCACTCGATGGGCGGGCACGGAGCACTGGTGCTGGCGCTGCGTAATCCGGATGCATTTCTCAGCGTGTCGGCATTCGCACCGATTGTGTCACCGTCACAGGTGCCGTGGGGCGAAAAAGCCTTCTCTGCCTATCTGGGAGAGGATAAAGCGGCGTGGGAGCAGTATGATGCGGTGAAACTGATTGAATCCGGCCACCGGGTGACGGATGTGCTGGTTGATCAGGGGCTTGCCGATACCTTCTTCAGTAAACAGCTGAAAACCGGGTTACTGAAATCCGCCTGCGAAACACACAATATCCCGCACACCATCCGTGTGCATGCCGGTTATGATCACAGCTATTACTTCATTGCGAGTTTTATCGCGGATCATATCGCGTGGCATGCAGCACGTCTTAACGCATAAACCCGGTCAGCCGGGTTTTTTCTGCGACAGGTATTTAATCGGTACATGCGGCGTCAGCCAGACGCCGTTATCCGCCAGATAGAACGGATAACCGGTTTTATGCATCTCCCCGGCGGCAATGGTGAGCACCACCGGTTTGCCGTGACGGGCACCGACAGCCAGTGCGGTATCTTCATCCGCGCTGAGGTGTACATAGTGCCGTGATCCGGCAATCAGCCCCAGTTCACAGATATCACTGATAAACCGGATAGCGGTACCGTGATACAGAATATCCGGCGGTGTCTGCGGCGGGTAATCAATCGCCACCTGTCCGGCAGAATGCCCCTGTGCCGCACGGATATACATGCCGTCGGATGAGATCGTAAACCGCTTTTTGTCATTGGTTTCCACCACCTTTTCCAGCGTTTCACGGTCAAACGGTGTGCCGTGAGCAGCGGCCTGACGCAGCAGTACGGTGATATCTGTCCAGCCTTCATTGTCGAGGCGGATCCCGATGGAGTCCGGCTGGTGCCGCAGGACATAGCTCAGAAATTTACTGATTTTATCGTATTGATTCATTTTCTTTTTACGGTTTTTGCCGGCGATCCGGCAGTGACATAATGGCTGAATTATACGCGCCTGTTGCGGTAAAGGGGAGGAATGACAGCGATAACTATGCGCTGCATCAGGCTCTGACGGCGGAATAACCGCCGTCAGAACAGATGTTAAATGGTACTGAGTTCGCGGTTACGGGTTTCCGCACCGAGGAAAATGACCGCAAGAATGGCGATAACCACCGCTGCACTGAAGATCAGGAAAATGGTGCTGACAGCAAACTGATACTGAATCAGGTAACCAGCCAGCAGAGGGCCGAGGATCCCGCCTATCCGTCCGATTGCGGTGGCGGTACCGGCGCCGGTGGCGCGGACACTGTCCGGATACTGCTCCGGTGTGTAGGCGTAGAGCGCGCCCCAGGCACCGAGGTTAAAGAATGAGAGCAGCATCCCTGAAATGACCAGTGCTGTGGCGGTTTCCGCACAACTGAACCCGTAAGCACTGATTGCTGTTCCGGCGAGATAGGTGACCAGCACGAATTTGCGGCCGTAACGCTCGATAAGCCAGGCGGCACTGAAATAACCGGGTAACTGGGCGAGTGTCATGATCAGCACATACTGGAAGCTTTTTATCAGGCTGAATCCCTTGAGGATCGCCACGCCCGGCAGCCAGAGAAAAATACCGTAATAGGAAAACACGACACAGAACCACAGGATCCACAGCATCAGGGTGGCACGGCGGTACTGCGGCGACCAGATCAGTGCCATCGATTGTGCAATGGTGAGTTTCGGGCGCTCCTGTGCGGTATAGCGGGATACCGGCTCCGGCAGCTTTGCCCGCAGCCAGAGGGCATACAGCGCAGGCAGGGCACTGAGCAGCATCGCCGTACGCCAGCCGTAATCAGGGATAATATAATAGGCAATCAGTGCCGCAATCAGCCAGCCCAAGGCCCAGAAGCTCTCCAGCAGCACGACCACACGGCCGCGCTCGTGAGGGGCTACGCTCTCACTGACCAGCGTGGAGGCTACCGGCAGCTCTCCGCCCAGTCCCATACCGATGAAAAAGCGCAGCACCAGCACCACGGCCAGCGAACCGGCGACAGCGGTCAGTCCGGATCCCAGACTGAACAGCAGCAGAGTGAGAATAAACACCGGTTTGCGGCCTTTCCGGTCTGCCATCAGACCGAAAACAAAGGCACCGACTGCCATCCCGGCGGCATTAAGACTGCCGATCCAGCCGAGCTGTGCGGCACTCAGCCCCCAGTCTGCCTGTAAGGCGGCCAGCAGAAATGCCAGCAGCCCGACATCCATGGCGTCAAATGTCCAGCCCATCCCGGCTATCCATAACAGCTTGTTGCGTGAAGTGGCAGGCGCTGCCGTGTGTGTCCGGAGTGTCGTCATGGTTGCGACCTTTTTTATCCGTCAGAAGAAAATGTGTTTAGTATACTAAACAATAAACGTGCAAATGTTAATCATAAAATACCGTTTTAAAGAGACGGTAACATATAAAAAGCCCGGCAAACGGCAGGCAGCCGCGCTTTTCAGGTTATTCCGTTATCTTCGTTACCGCAGCTGTTCTACTATGGTGAGTTATGGTGTACACAGCGGCCTGCCGGTATACGGTGCCGGAATCGTGATGATAATAATCAGGGAGTTAAGTAATGACATTAACCTTTGGCGTTAAAAGTACCCTGCTGATCGCCGGTATGGCGGTAACAGCCGCGGCGGCGGGCAAACCGAATGTAATTGTTCAGGATGTAAAACTTAACAAAGCCACGATTTTCCTGCGCGGGGCAGAGCTGAGTAACAGCGCAACACTGAATCTGCCTGCCGGTGACAGTGATGTGATCCTGACTAATGTGGCCGGAAATATTAATCCCGGCAGCTTATCCGTTATGCTGAATAATGATGATGTCATCATTCAGTCCGTCAATCTGCGCAGCGAAATTGAAAAGCCGGTGTATTCAGACGAAATCAATGCTATGAAGGCGCAGATTGAGGAGCAGGATCTGGCGATTCAGCAACTGAATATGCAGACGGAAGTGAATAACGAGCAGCTGGGTCTGCTGCGTGATCAGGATTTCTTCGGCACCGGCGGTGCGCCGCTGACACAGGAGCAATCCGTGCAGAAGCTGGATTTTATCCGCACTCAGATGGCAAAAATCTATGCGGAACAGCTGGAATATTCCCGGCAAATCAAAGAAAAAACCGAAGCACTGGCACTGCTGAAAGCGCAGTATGAAGAGAAAGTCACACAGTTTAAGGAGCGCCGCACACAGCTGGTGCTGAATGTATCCGCGAAAAAAGCGGTGACAGCGGAACTGGATATCGACTATATCACGCCGGATGCGGCCTGGGCACCGTCCTATGATATCCGCAGCGCCGGTATGGATAAGCCGGTGACGCTGACCTACAAAGCGGATGTGATCCAGAACACCGGTATCGACTGGGATCAGGTGGAGCTGGTGCTGTCATCCGCCGATCCGGTACAGAGTATTGCCCCGCCGCAGCTCTATCCGCAGTATCTGTCACTGTACAATGAGTATGCCGTGATGGGTGAGCTGGCACCGGCTCCGGTGGCCATGATGGCGGAGGACAAGGATTACAGCCGTAACCGCTCAGTGAAAAAAGCCCCTGCCGGCGGGATCTCGTCGTTTGTTACCGCAGAGAGTAACGGTATCAGCCTGACGTACAGTATTGATAAACCGTATTCCCTGCCGTCAGTTCCGGAATCCCGTTCCCTGACCATCAAACAGACGGCACTGGACGGAAAATACCGTTATATCACACGGCCGAAGATGGATGAGCATGTGTATTTACAGGCGGTTGTGGAAAATGCACCAGCGCTGAATCTGCTCAGCGGTAAGGCGAATATCTATTTTGATAACCGTTATATCGGGCAGACTTATATCGATTCCGGCCTGATCACCAATGAGCTGGAACTGCCGTTCGGTATGAATAAAGATATTCAGGTCAGCCGTAAGGTGGACAGTAAACTGACAAAACAGCCGGGTATTCTGGGCTCTGCAGTTGAACAGAGCGAAGGCTATATGATTACCCTGTCATCTTTCGCCAAAGCGCCGCTGGTGGTAACGGTTTTTGATCAGATCCCGGTCAGTCAGGATACCAATATCCTGGTGAAAGATGTCAAAACCGGAGAAGGGACCGTTAATAAACAGACCGGTGAAGTGGAATGGAAAGTGGAGCTGAAGCCGCAGCAGGTAATGGAACTGCCGCTGAGTTACACACTGAAATATCCGAAAGAAAAACCAATCAGTGGTTTATAATTATTGCAGCAGAAAAACGGCCGGGAAACCCGGCCGTTATATTAACAAAAGGAAGATTAATCGCCGATAATAGTACCGGTTTTACCCTCAATACCGTCTTTGGCTTTATTCAGCAGAGTAATCAGTGCCTTGCGGCCTTTTTTACTGCGGCTGAAGGAGAGCGCGGCTTCCACTTTCGGTAACATAGATCCCGGTGCAAAATGTTTCTCATCGATATAACGCTGTGCATCCGCAGATGTCAGTTTATCCAGCCACTGCTCGTTTGGTTTGCCGAAGTTGATGGCAATTTTTTCCACGGCGGTCAGGATAATCAGCATATCCGCATCGATCATCTCTGCCAGTTTGGCGCTCGCCCAGTCTTTGTCGATAACCGCATTGGCCCCGCGCAGGGTGTTGCCGTCGCGGATCACCGGAATACCGCCGCCGCCGACAGTGATCACCAGCTGATCAGCATCCAGCATGGCTTTGACGGTTTCTTTTTCAATAATATCAACCGGTTTCGGTGATGAGACCACGCGGCGGTAACCACGGCCCGCATCTTCGCGCATCTCAAACCCTTTCCTGCTCAGGGCTTCCGCTTCTTCTTTGCTGTAGAACGCGCCGATAGGTTTGGTCGGGTTTTTAAATGACGGATCCGCCGCATCCACTTCCACCTGTGTCACGATAGTGGCAACCGGCTTATTGATACCCCGGTTCAGCAGCTCTTCACGCAGTGCGTTCTGCAAATCGTAACCGATATATCCCTGGCTCAGTGCCACACAGACTGACATCGGCAGAACCGGTGATTTGGCTTCGGTTTTGCTGGCAGCCTCAAATGCGCCGGTTATCATCCCCACCTGCGGGCCGTTACCGTGTGTGACCACAACGCGGTATCCCTGAGCAATCAGGTCGGCAATCACGACAGAGGTGGTTTTGACGGCAGCCATCTGTCCCGGAAGATCATTTCCCAGTGCGTTGCCGCCCAGTGCTAATACGATTGTTTTTTTCATCCTTTTTTACCCGTAATGAATTAGTTGAAACGATAATCGGAAAAAATTAATAACACCGGTGCGGAGCCTTAAACGGACGGCGTTTCAGGAAACGGCCGCGGCCGGGTTCAGCAGTAAATTCGCCGTCACGGTAAACAATATCACCGCGCGACAGTGTGCAGCGGACTGCGCCCTGTACCGTCATGCCTTCGTACGGGCTGTAGTCCGCGTTATCATGCAGATCCGCATGGCGGATAGTGGTTTCCTGCGCCGGATCGATAATGGTGATATCACCGTCTGCGCCCGGGCGGATCACGCCTTTCTCCGGCCAGATACCAAACAGTTTTGCCGGCATCGCACTGGTGAGGGAAACAAAGTGTTCCGGTGAAATCCGTCCCTGCATCACGCCTGCAGAGAACAGCAGTAACATACGGTTCTCAACACCCGGCAGGCCGTTCGGACAGCGGGTGAAATTCCCGCCGGACAGCGCCAGACGCTGCTGATACGGGAAGGTGCAGTGATCGGTGGCGACCACATCAATCGTGCCGTCATCAATACCCAGCCACAAGGCATCGGCTTCCCGGCGGTTACGCAGCGGCGGGCTGAGAATAAATTTCAGGCCGTCATCGCGCTCATAACAGCGTTCATCAAGGAACAGATACTGCGGACAGGTTTCTATCCAGACCGGCTGGTGGCGGGCTTTCGCCATCTTCAGGTAATCGAGACCCAATCCGTTGGAAAGGTGGACGATATAGAGCGGCGCATTGCCGCAGATATGCGCCAGATTAATCATCCTGCCGATTGCTTCCGCCTCACATTCTGCCGGACGGCTCAGGGCATGGAAAATCGGTGAGGTTTGTCCTTTCTTCACAAACTCCGCTTTGCGCTGTGCTATCACCGCATCATTTTCCGGATGCACGGTGGTCAGCGCCCCGGCGTGGTTAAGCTGTTGCAGGGCACGTAAAATATCCGGATCATCGAGCTTGTACTGATAAGTCAGATAGAGTTTGAAGCTGCTGATCCCGTCCGCCACCATCAGCGGAATTTCATTTAAAATATCGTCGTTGATATGCTGGATCACGCCGTGAAAACTGTAATCGATAACGGCGCGTCCTTTGGCGTAGCGGTGATAATTCTCAAGCTGGTGGTGCAGTGAACAACCCGCCGGACCAAATCCCATATGATCGATAATGGTGGTGGTACCGCCGCAGGCTGCCGCACGCGTGCCGGTGTAAAAATCATCACAGCTGCGGGCAAGGCCGACATCAATATTAAAATGGGTGTGAACATCAATACCGCCCGGAAAAACATAACATCCCTGTGCATCAATAACGCGGTCATCTGTCTCCGGTGCAATATCCGGTGCAACCTGTGAGATCAGGCCGTTTTCAATCAGAATATCCTGCCGGTATTGTCCGTCCGCATTGACAACGGTGCCGTTGATAATCAGTGTGCGCATAGGGGTTACTCCTGAAAAAGCCCCGCACATCAGTACGGGGCCGGTAAGACAAGATTATTTTTTCAGTTCAGCCATGTAGCTTAACGGAATGGCCGCATACATTGCCGCACAGGTAACCAGGTGATCTTTCCAGGTTTTTTCGTTTGGTGCGTGAGCTTCAGGCTCTTTGCCCGGACCAAAACCGATAACCGGAATGCCGTGACGACCCATGATAGAAACACCGTTGGTGGAGAAAGTCCACTTATCAACAACCGGCTCTTTGTTGAACAGGCCGCGGTAAGCGCGATCCAGTGTCTTCACGGTGAAGTGATCTTCTTCCACTTTCCAGGTCGGGAAGTAGCACTCTGTCGGATAGACCAGACCGGTCCAGGAGGCACGCTCATAGGTGTACATAGAGACCACGCCTTTCGCTGCTTTGACAGCCGGTAATGCGCGGATTTCTTCCAGTGCGCCTTCCCAGGTTTCGCCCCAGGTCAGGCGGCGGTCGATAGAGACTGCGCAGCTGTCAGCAACAGCACAGCGGCTTGGTGAGGTGTAGAAAATTTCAGAAACAGTCAGTGTGCCCTGGCCGAGGAAATCGTCAGTGGCCAGACGTTTTGACAGCTCCTGCAGTTCACCCAGAATCGGACCCATTTTGAAGATTGCGTTGTCACCGCGCTCCGGTGCGGAGCCGTGGCAGCTGATCCCCGGAACATCAATGCGGATTTCCATACGGCCGCGCTGGCCGCGGTAAATCTGGCAGTCAGTCGGTTCGGTACTGACCACGAATTCCGGTCTGATTTTGTCCTGCTCGATGATGTACTGCCAGCACAGACCGTCACAGTCTTCTTCCTGAACAGTCCCGGTCACCAGCAGGGTGTACTGATCTTCCAGACCTAAATCTTTGATGATTTTACCTGCATAGACCATAGAGGCCATGCCGCCTTCCTGGTCAGAGGTACCGCGTCCGCCGATGATTTCGTCGTTTTCCATGCCTTCGTACGGGTCGAATTCCCAGTTTTTGATGTTACCGATACCCACGGTATCGATGTGCGCATCCATGGCAATCAGGTGCGGACCGTGACCGATATAACCCAGAATGTTACCCATCGGGTCGATATCCACTTTATCAAAGCCGACTTTTTCCATTTCTTCTTTGATACGGTGAATCACGCGTTTTTCGTCGCAGCTTTCGCTGGGAATTGCCACCATGTCGCGCAGAAAACGGGTCATATCTTTTTTATAGTGTTCAGCTTTTTTGACAATTTCATCAAACGGGATTTGCTTAGCCATATTTCAATACTCCAATTAGTTAATATTTCTGCGCCGGGTTTTTACCTTCCCAGACAACTTCACGGTAATGTTTGGTATCTGTGTCACCTTCGGTGTTGATCACGAGGATGACGGAATCACTGTTCAGGCCGAGTCTTGCCATCAGTTCCGCACGTTCCGGATGATAGTTAACCGCAGCCAGCACACCGAGACCGACCGCGCCGGATTCACCGGAAATCACGCGGCTGTCTTTGCCGTACGGGTTACCGAGGACACGCATGCCGAGGGCAGCCACCGCATCTTCACAGGAGATAAACTGTGTCGCGCAGTTACGCATCAGATCCCAGCCGATAGGGTTCGGCTCGCCGCAGGCCAGACCCGCCATGATGGTGGCCATATCGCCGCCGACATTGACGATTTCGCCTTTCAGGCTGGAACGGTAGAGACAGTCAGCCAGATCCGGCTCGACAATAATGGAATGCAGATCTTTTGCCCCGAACTCATCGACCAGATAGCCCAGCACACCGCCGGCCATCGCACCCACACCGGCCTGTAACAGCACGTGGGTCGGACGCTGAATCTTCATCTCTTTCATCTGGGCAACCGCTTCGGCAGCCAGTGTGGTGTAGCCCTGCATAATCCAGGTCGGGATCTTGGTGTATCCTTCGCAGGCGGTATCCTGAACCACGATCCAGCCGTGTTTTTTGGCATTTTCCATGGTGAGACGGACGGTATCGTCGTAGTTCATATCTGTGACGATACACTCCGCCCCGAGGCCGGTAATGTGATTCACACGTTCCTGTGCGGAGCCTTTCGGCATGTACACCACCGCTTTCTGACCGAGTGCGCGTGCCGCCCAGGCCACACCGCGGCCGTGGTTACCGTCAGTGGTGGTGGCGAACGTCATTTTTTCAGTCAGAGTGCTTTTGAGTTTCTCGAAAGAGAAATCGTTAATATCCATGTTGTACTTTTCGCACAACAGGTGGGCGATAGCATAAGAGCCGCCCAGAATTTTGAATGCATTCAGATCAAAACGCTGTGACTCATCTTTCACCAGGATATTACGCACGCCGAACAGAGCGGCGAGATCTTTCATGTCATACAGTGGTGTCGGATGGTAACCCGTAATTTTCTCATGAAACTTCAGCGCCTTATGTGCTTCTTCACGGGAAAAAAGCGGGGAGTGTTTACCGTTGAAATAACGATTATCTGAAATATCTAACTTCAGTGAGAAGACAGACATAGAGCCTCACCTCATATCATCGGGAAAAGAACCCGGCCGGCGACGGCCGGGATCCGGATTTATAAAATACGTTTACGTGCGTTTTTCAGCAGTTGCTCAAGAACCAGGGCAGGCTGCGGGAATTTACGGGCCAGAATCATGGCGGAGATGATATACGGCTTCCAGCTGGCTTCTTTGTAAGTGGCGATACGGTATTTCTCGAATACAGCCTCTTCCACTTCCCCTTCCTTACAGGAAACACCGGTGATATCCGCAGGCAGACAGTGCATGTACAGCGCTTCGCCGTCTTTGGTCAGCTTCATCATCTCTTCAGTACAATGCCAGTCTTTATGGTTGGCGTTCTGTGCCAGGCAGCGCTGCTCAAGGGCTTTCAGGCCGTCATGGTCATTGGCACGCAGCAGTTCGGTACGCTGTTCCATGACTTTGTAAGGTGCCCAGGATTTCGGATACACGATATCCGCATCTTTGAACGCTTCTTCCATTGATGTAACCTGCTTAAAGCTGCCGCCGGACTGTTTGGCGTTATTTTTCGCCACATCGATAACGTCAGGGATCAGGTCATAACCTTCCGGATGCGCCAGCGTCACATCCATACCGTAGCGGGTCATCAGACCGATGATGCCCTGCGGTACAGAGAGTGGTTTACCGTAGCTTGGTGAATACGCCCAGGTCATGGCGATTTTCTTGCCTTTCAGGTTTTCCAGTGAACCGAAGTGCTCACGTAACCAGGCCAGGTCAGCCATAGACTGTGTCGGGTGGTCGATATCACACTGCAGGTTAACCAGCGCAGGACGCTGCGGCAGAACGCCTTCCTCAAAACCTTCATCCAGTGCCGCACCCACTTCACGCATATAGGCGTTACCGGCACCGAGGTACATATCGTCACGGATACCGATGGCATCCGCACAGAATGAAATCATGTTGGCCGTTTCACGTACGGTTTCACCGTGAGCAATCTGAGACTTACCTTCGTCGAGGTCCTGCTGGGCCAGGCCGAGCATATTCAGTGCAGAAGCATAAGAGAAACGGGTACGGGTGGAGTTGTCACGGAAAACAGAGATGCCAAGGCCATTTGTGAATACGTTGGTTGCGATGTTATCGGCACGCAGCCCTTTCAGTGCAGCTGCAATATCAAGCACCATCGTCAGTTCATCCTGACTCTGTTCCCAGGTAAGCAAAAAATCCTTTTGATGAAGATTAGATTTCAGTCTGGCGATATCTTTCAATAATTCATTAACGTTTTTCATCTTTAAATCCTATGTGAAATGGCCGGTGACAATTGAATATGCAGTGAGAAGAAGGCATTTCTGCATGTGTACTGTGACTATTAACAATAAGCATGCCAAATCAGCCGGAATGATCTTCCGGGGGTGAAATGCAGGGCGGATTCGGGAGGGTGATCACAATTATCAGGGGCTGATGGCCGGGTTATGTGTGACAAATGCGAATAAAAGTTATTTTCAGCAAGGGTGAAAAGTCGCCGGTATCAGACCGGTGAGAGGGCGGAACCGCCGGAAGCGGGGCCAGAATGATAAACACCCCGGCGGATTTATCATATTGATAAAATAGAGTGACGGAGATTCCAGTTTCATTATCAAATCTGAAGAAAAGTGTGATTTTTGTACATACGTTAGAGTTTCGGTGATAAAGATCTGGCAATCTTGTGCTATCGGTGGGTGATAATTCAGCCCGTTGATAAATAACTATAATAAAATCATTAATTTGTCGCGTTATGAACTTTCTTTTCGATATGTCGTTTTAAGAGCATAGGAAGTCGTAAGCATGATCACTGAAAAATCACCATCTGTGCTGATGCAGATACAGCCGACGATTGTTCACTTCAGCAAAATGCTCGCCAGTGTGTTACAGCTTGATGTTGAAATCGTTGATGACAAACTGACAAGGATTGCCGGAACAGGGCTGTTTAACCAGCACCTCGGACATCGTCTGACCAATAATTCCCAGCTGCTCCGCTATGTGCTGGATACCAAAAAAGAAAAGATAGTCACGCACTCCTGTTTTGATCCGCTCTGCCTCAATTGCGCGGATAAAGATAACTGTAAGGAGAAAGCGTTTATCGGTACACCGATCATCTTCCAGGATCGCTGTATCGGGGTTATCAGCCTGGTGGCTGTCACCTCTGAACAGCAGGAGCGGATCCGGGATAACATCCATGACTTCTCGGATTATGTGCAGCATATTTCCAATATTTTTGTGGCTAAGCTGCTGGATGAACAGGAAGGCCGTAATGCCGCGCAGAAGGTATTACTGAGCCTGATAGAGTTTATGGATCAGGGCGTTCTGATCCTGGATGAGGCAAACCACCTGAAATTTGCCAATCCGCATGCTCTGAAGATCCTCAATGTCCCGCATGAAAAGATTTCCGGCAAAACCATTGCCATCCGTCCGCTGACCTATTTCAAGAGTCTGAACCGCGGGCATTTACAGCATATTGTCTCCTGGGAAGGGGAGAGCAATATTATTATCGGGCAGCTTCATGTGGTTAACGGCTGTCAGATGTTCCTGATGGCGTTTCATCAGTCCCACGCGGCGATTGATATGAATGAAGTGCGCCGTGATGAAAACGGATTGCTGATTGAACACCTGGTCGGGGAATCCGAACCTATCCGTCAGCTGAAACACCTGATTTCCCGCGTGGCACCGAGCCCGTCGAGTATTCTCGTCACCGGCGAGAGCGGCACCGGTAAAGAAGTGGTGGCGCGGGCTATTCATAAGCTGAGTAACCGCAGTGAAAAACCGTTTATTGCCATCAACTGTGCGGCGATACCGGAGCAGTTACTGGAAAGTGAATTATTCGGTTATGTGAAAGGCGCGTTTACCGGCGCGTCCGCCAACGGAAAACAGGGTCTGATTCAGGCGGCAGATAAAGGCACGCTGTTCCTGGATGAAATCGGCGATATGCCGCTGATTGTTCAGGCGAAATTATTACGTGCGATAGAATCACGCGAAGTGCAGCCGATTGGCTCAAGCCGGACCATCCCGGTCGATATCCGGATTGTGTCCGCGACCAACCAGAATCTGGAACAGTTTGTCAGTGAAGGTAAATTCCGCGAGGATCTCTATTACCGCCTCAATGTTATCCCGATTGCCCTGCCGCCGTTGCGTGAGCGTCACGGCGATGTGGAGCTGCTGGTGCACCATTTCCTCAATGTGCATACCAGGCGTCTCGGTCTGGTGTATCCGGGCATTTCGGATGAGGTGATGGCGGTCATTAATGCATGGCCGTGGCCGGGCAACCTGCGTGAGCTGAGTAACCTGGTGGAATATCTGGTCAACGTGGTGCCGCCGGGTGAGGTGATTGATATCTCACTGCTGCCGCCGAACTTCGCCAGACATGCGGCGCAGATGATAAGCGGCACTGCCGCACCGGTTCAGAATACCGGGGATATTCACCGCAGCGAAATTACCATTCCGGTCAGAAGTGTACCTGCGGCAGCAGCGGATGAGGATCCGGCACTGCACGGGGAAACCATGCTGGAAGAGATGGAAAAACAGATGATCCGCGAAGCACTGCAGCGCTATGACAACAAACGTCAGGCGGCAGAGGAGCTGGGGATCGGCATTGCCACTCTGTACCGGAAGATTAAGAAGTACGAGTTATCCGCCGGGTAGCAGAAAGCGGAAGAAAATGTGTGTGTGCCGAAGCCGCACGGATGTTACCGGTCCGCGCGGCTTTTTCGTATCAGATAACGGTCAGGATTTGCTCTTCCGGCAGGCGGGATTTCGGCAGCGCGGCGTTAAAGTCATCCTCTTTGCGGTAACCGAGCGACACAACGGCTACCGGTGCCAGCCCTTTGGCGGATAAACCAAATTCGGTATCCAGGGTATTAAAATCCATTCCTTCCATCGGAACAGCATCCACACCCAGCGCGGACGCACCCAGCAGTAATGTCCCCATGTTCAGGAAAACCTGTTTTGCCGCCCAGTGCGGCAGATCACCGAGTGTTTCTTTATGGAGATTAACAAAGAAAGTCCGGCCGCCGTTATTCATCGCTTTGTGTTCCGGCGTGGCGTAACGGCCGTCTTTGTCTTCCTGCTCCAGCACGCTGTTCATATAGGCTTCATCCACATCTGTTTTTGCGCACAGCAGCACAACATGAGAGGCATCGGTGATTTTTGCGGTATTAAATTCAAAGCCCGGGCGGGTGGATTTGGCGATCCGGTTTTTCCCTTCCTCACTGGCCGCAATAATAAAATGCCACGGCTGGATATTGACGCTGGACGGGCTATAGCGCAGCAATGTTTTGATGCTGTTCATCACCTCATCACTGATTTTTTTCGCCGGATCAAAGGATTTGGTTGAATAACGCTGCATTACAGCCTGAGTGATGGTCATGATGGCATCCTTATAAGGTAATTTACATTAACCGGCGCAATGATAAACTATGATATGTTTTTAACAAGTACGTACATTTTTGGTATATAGGTACAAAATGGATACTGTCAGAAAGACGCGTTACGAGTCGTATGCTTATGAGGCCTGTCCGGTTGAGGCAACACTGGAAATGATGGGCGGGAAGGGCAAGGGAATGATCCTTTACCATCTGATAAGCGGCATCAAACGCTTTAACGAGCTGAAACGGCTGCTGATATTTATTACCCCGCGTATGCTGACAAAACAGTTACGGGAGCTTGAGATAGCGGGGCTTGTCCACCGCAAGGTCTATGCGGAGGTGCCGCCGAAAGTGGAATACAGCCTGACGGACGCCGGGCAGTCGCTGGTACCGATCTTACTGATGCTGAAAAGCTGGGGGGAAGAACATGCCCTGCCGGTACTTTTACAGCAACAGACACCACCGTCCTGAAGACGGGCGGTGTCTGTTTTCTGTGGTTTACTGATTACGCTGGAGTTTATCCGCTGCATTGGCAACCATCTGATAACCGGTGCAGCGGCACAGGTTACCGGCCAGGCCGTGGCGGATCTGACGGATGGTCAGGGTCTGCCCTTTGTGTTTTTCCAGCAGGGCGGTGGTCATCATAATCAGGCCCGGGGTGCAGAATCCGCACTGTACCGCGCCGCTGTCCGCATAAGCCTGCTGTACCGCAGACGGCTTACCGTGTTTCATCTCACCTTCGGCGGTGCGGATCTGCTTACCGTCCGCCCAGACCGCCAGATAGAGACAGGTATCCACCGCGATACCGTCGATAAGTACCGTGCAGGCACCGCACTCACCGACAGAGCAGCCATGTTTGACACTGATAAGCCCCTGCTCACGCAAGACATCGGACAGCCGTGCCGCCGGTGACACCGTCAGTTCCCGTACCTGTCCGTTGAGTGTGCAACTGATGGTTTTCCATTCTTTGATATTCATGCGATTTTTTCTCCCAGACGTTCAGCCGCCGCGCGGATCACCCGCTCGCTCAGGACGCGGATCAGGTGTAAACGGAACTCTTTCTCTGCCCGCCATGACGTGCGCGGTGCCACATCCTGTTCAATCGCCTGACTGACGGCTTTCAGGGTGTCTGCGGTGACCGGTTTTCCGATCGCAGCCGCTTCCGCGTGTTCACAGCGGACCGGTGTCGGTGCGGCAACCCCGAAGGCGAGGCGCAGTTCCTCAAAACGTCCTTCTCTGATATCACACAGTGCCGCGCAGTTAATGGTGGCGATATCCATCGCGCCGCGCATGGCATATTTGTAAGCGGCGGAGCCTTTACCGCGGTAATTCTCCGGTGAGAAATGGAATGCGATCAGCAGTTCACCCGGTTCAAAGGCCACTTTACCCGGACCGGTATGGAAGCCGCGCAGTGGTCTGCGGCGGATGCCGTCCGGGGTGGCTATCTCCAGCTCTGCCTGATAAACCAGGGACGGACAGGCGGAGTCGCCGCTGGTGGCGCCGTTACAGATATTGCCGCCGTAAGTGGCAACGTTGCGGATCTGCGGTCCGGCAATGGTGGCAGCCGCTTCACTCAGCGCGGGCAGGCACTTGTTGATCACCGGGCTGTCGATCAGTTCGGAGAAGGTGGTCGCGGAGCCGATGCGGATATGCCCCGCATCATCACAGCTGATCCCGCGCAGCTCCGGTAAATCATGGATATCCACAATACGGCGGAAGCGTTCATTAAGGTGATGAAGCTGGATCAGCACATCCGTTCCGCCCGCCAGCAATCTGGCCTGCGGATCTGCCGTCAGCAGTGAGACGGCATGTGCGACACTCTCCGCGCGGTGATAAGTTTCAAAATCATACATGGCAGTTACCCCCTGATAAGCCCGGCATTAACAAATTCCCGGTACAGCCGTTTTGGTGTCAGCGGGATAGTATTGACAGAAATACCCGTCGCCATACGCACGGCGTTACGGATAGCGGCAGCCGGCGCAATAATCGGCGGCTCACCCAGGGACTTATGGCCGTAAGCGGATTGCGGCTCGTAGGTTTCGACAAACCCGCACTCCAGATCCGGCAGGTCAACCATGGTCGGCATTTTGTAGTCGAGCAGGTTCGGGTTATGAACAACTCCGGATTTTTCGTTGATCAGCATCTCTTCAAACAACGCCCAGCCGATCCCCATACCCATCCCGCCGTGGACCTGGCCTTCCGCCAGCTGCGGGTTCAGGATCCGGCCGGAATCGTGCATATTGATGATCCGGTTAATGGTCACCTGACACATCGGAATATCCACGGTGACATCGACAAAAGTACAGCCGAAGGCCGGCGGGTTGGTCTGTGTTTTATGAGAGGATTCAGCAGAAAGCTGACCACCGATCTCCTGATGATAAAAACTGTGCATTGCCACTTCCGCGACGGTGGTGACAACCACGTCCGGCTGCGCCTCAAGCACCACATTGCCGTCGAGAATGGTCATATTAAACGCGGCCTGATGTGTCATCAGCGAGGCGTGATCGAGGATTTTCTGCCGCAGTGACAGCGCCGCTTCTTTCAGCGCCGGTGCGGTGACATAACTCTGCCGTGACGCGAACGCGCCCGGGTCAAACGGGGTGATATCCGTATCCTGGGTGGAGATCATCTGAATGGTACTGACCGGCACGCCGAGGGTTTCCGCCACCATCTGCGAGAACACGGTATCCGAGCCCTGGCCGATTTCTGTCGCGCCGACCTGCACATTGATATTACCGTCCTGGTTCATCAGCAGACGGGCACTGGCGATTTCCACGCCGACCGGATAGGTATTGGATGAATAGCTGAAACAGGCCACACCGACGCCCCGGCGGATATCCCCGCGTGTTGCCAGCGCCTCTGCTTTGCGTTCATCCCAGCCGAACAGCTCTTTACCGCGTTTCAGGCACTCAATCAGCCCCGCACTGTAAATCGTTTTCTTATTGACCGGGTTACAGTCACCGGACCGCGCCGCATTACGCAGACGGATATCCACCGGGTCGATATTCAGCTGTGCGGCGGCATCATCCATCAGGCATTCGAGGGCGAACGTGACCTGTGGTGCTCCGTAGCCGCGCATTGCGCCCGCTGACGGGTAGTTGGTATAGACGGTGGCGGCGGAATAGCCGTAATCGCAGCGCGGATACAGGTACGGGATTTTGTTCCCGCCCGCAGCCGCAATGGAGTGTCCGTGAGAGGCATAGCCGCCGGTATTGGACAGAACATCAAGATGATAACCGTTCAGTGTGCCGTCGGCGGTCAGTCCCATCTCCGCATCAATATGGAAGGCGTGACGGGTGCGCGAGGCAAAGAAACACTCTTCGCGGCTCAGCTCCACTTTCACCGGAATACCGCCGAGTTTCAGGGTCAGCCAGGCGGCCATCGGCTCTTCCAGCACGTCCTGTTTATTACCGAAACCGCCGCCGATATACGGCTTAATCACCCGGATATGCGACCACGGCATATCCAGCGCCTGGCCTATCACACGGCGCACAATGTGCGGGATCTGGGTACTCGATACCACGGAAATCTTATTATCCGCCTCCTGCCAGGCGTAGCAGGTGACGCCTTCCATATGGCAATGCTGAACCACCGGGGTATCAAAATGGCCGCGGAACCGGAACGGCGACTGACTGACTGTCGCTCTGGCGCTTTCCGCATTGATAGCGGTACGTTTCAGCAGGTTACCGCAGCTGTGGATTTGCGGGGCATCTGCGGCCAGTGCCGCCTCCGGTGAGGTGATAACCGGCAGCTCGTCATAAGTGACGCTGACGAGTGCCGCCGCTTTTTCGGCAGTCAGTTCGTCACGGGCAACCACAATCGCCACACCGTCGCCGTGGTGGCGCACATGGCGGTTCAGCAGCAGGCGGTCTGCCACATCACGTTTGGCCGGTTCCAGAGACCAGGCGTGACCGGCGGTGGCGAACGGGATCTGCGGCACATCGTTACAGGTGAATACCGCGACCACACCCGGCATGGCGAGCGCCTGTGACGCATCAACGGATGTTACCATCCCGTGGGCAATGGTACTGCGGACATATTTGGCGTAGTGCATACCCGGCATCGGCAGATCATCCGTGTAGCGCGCCCGCCCTGATGTTTTGCTCAGGGCATCAACGCGCAGGTAAGGCGTACCCAGCGCGCGTTTTCCGACTGCTTCAGACATTATTATTTCTCCGGCTTCAGGAAAAAGTAAGCATGCATAAAAACAAGCAATAAATACGCCAGCAGGGAGAAAAACAGCAATTTATCGGGGGATTTGTGACTGAGGTAAAAAAAATAAGGGTGTCCGGCAGGAAACGGCGGATTTTCCTGTCCCGCTTTCTCTCATATTGAGAGAAAAATGTGTCTGTATTGATAATCCCGGAGTACCGCAGAAGCAGAATGATAATTTATAGTTTGATAGCGTTACTAATCATATAATGCGTAATAAACCTGATAAATTCTGTCGCTTTTAAATTATAAGAAGATAATAGATTACTAAGAAAATAATGATAATAATCAACCCGGAAAAAGGAACGGAATCCCGGTCGCATAATTGAAAAAAAGAGAATCCATAACGGAATTATTCATTTATACTGCCGTGAATCATCCGGGATAACAGCGGGTTATGTATTTGTTCTGTGTCTGTCGTTTTATTTTCATATTTACAGAATGGTTGTCTGCGGCGGTTAATCGATTTTATTCGTGAATAAGATATAATGCCGCCTCAGGTACAACTGTGCTTATATTCTTTTTATGATGGACAGATACCGGGTGATACTTATTTTTAAGACTTGTTACAAACTGTCCGGCAAATATTCCGGTACCGTTTTGTAAGGTAAACTGACTAATTTATGTTCTCGGCCTGTAAGAAACAGACCGGCAGAGCAGAATAATAATGAAGCCAAATCGTTGACGATGACAAGCGTGAGAATTCAGATTGTGCGGCTGCAGTAAGGTGTTCGGATAACAAAAAACGAATAGTTCAGACTCGCCCGCGACGTAGTGTATGTTACATAAGCCTGAGTTGTGACACGTCAGAGTTTATTTTCCACGGCTCTGGCTATACAATTGGTGCCTATTTTTGCACAACGCAGCAGTGGCCAAATTATTTCTCTAAGGTGAAACTATGTTATCCAAGACAGCACTGAACAAAATGGCGGGGATACTCCTGTTGGGAGGCGTTGTAACCCTGTCCGGCTGTTCATTAACGACACCCTCTGCGCCGAAGCCTGCGGCACAACCGGTTCAGCCGGCGGAGCAGGAGCCGGTGAGAACGACTGCACCTTTGCCAAGACCTGAATTACAGCAACCCTCCGGACAGATTTCGCCTGAGCTGAGTATGTGTGTTAAAGAACTCGACTCGCTCAAAACTATTTCTCCGAAAGATTACAGTCAGATGGTCGCCGGTTTCAGCGAAATCAGCCAGATCAACAGACTGTATCGTCAGCTCGAAAGAACCGCCAGCCCGGATACGCTTAAATTACTGAAGATGTCGATTGAAGCGAAAACCAAAGTGATGTGTGCCCAGGTTCGTTATTATTCTGTTCTGTCTATTGAGAATACCCTGGAGAAGGTTAACGGGTTATGAGACTGAACATCAGGTTGTGTATTACTGTCGCATTGTTTGCGGCAGTGCAACCGGCAACTGCATCTGAATTTAATCAGGTTATTGAAGATTTTGACCGTTATATTCAGGCTGAAAAAGCATCAGGCAATTTTCCGGTATCAGTGCAGCAACCTGGCAGGTCTCCCGAAACCCGGGTTACACCGCCGGTAAATACGGCGGGTAAGGCCACTCAGTCACAGCGTCAGGGCACACGTAAAGCTGCCCGCACAGGAAAACGCACTGTTTCGTCCGCGCAGGAAAGCCGGACACAAACAGCTGCCGCACAGAAAACTGACACAACAACCCCGGGGATCTCCGTACCGGCACAATGCGAAAATATTGTGGTCAGGGAACCGGTTGTTGTGACCAATCCTGTTCCGGTCGGATACCCGCAGTGGTCTCCGGCTTATCTGGTCCGTGACAGCCAGAAATGGGGCGGAAATCACCGGGGATTTGTGTTTTCGCCGGTTCCTTCCCGTATGACCTCCTCACTGACTCTCACACCGGAAGCCTTGTTTGCCATTTTGGGTGAACCTTTCCGTTCAATGACGTATTTCTCTGATCTGCCGCTGACGGTTGCCCGTGTGCTGAAACCGAAAACCTGGTTTACGCCGTCTGATCTGCAGAAACAACTGCGCCTCACCCGCCTGAAATTACAGGATGTGAAGCGTGAACTCGCGTCACTGAACGAAAAGTACCGGAATGTTCAGCATAATTATGAACAGGCGCTCGCGGATATTGCGAAAAAAGAGACAGAGCTCAGCAATCTGACTCTGGCAAATAATGAGTTACAGACTGCGGCAAAAAGCGACAGCGCCAAACTGACCGCCGAGCTGGAACAGAACCGCAAAACGATTGATTCACTCAATCAGCAGATAAGCGAAAACCTGGCCCGTTTTGGTCAGGCGGAAGGTCAGGTCACGGCTCTGACAGCCGAAAAAGCCGATCTTGAAAAACAGATTGCGGCGCTGAATAAAGAAAAAGCGCTGGCAGATAAAAATCTCGCGCTGCTGGAAAGCAAAAATGCCGATATGGCAAAAATCACGCAGAAGCTGACGGAACTGGAAAAACAGCTGGCTCAGCGGGATGCGGAAAAACAGCAGCTGAATGACAAAATCCTCGCGCTGACCGGTGAAAACAGCAAACAGAGCGACGCGCTGAAAAAAGACCTGGCAGCACTGGCGGCAGAAAAAGCGGCACTGGAAAAGCAGATTACCGGGCTGAAATCCGATAATGCTCAGGCAGATAAAAATCTCGCGCTGCTGGAAAGCAAAAATGCCGATATGGCAAAAATCACGCAGAAGCTGACGGAACTGGAAAAACAGCTGGCTCAGCGGGATGCGGAAAAACAGCGCCTGACAGCAAAACTGCAATCTCAGGAAACCGAAAACGGCAAACAATCAGCCGATCTGGAAAAAAGGATCACTGCGCTGACAGCGGATAAATCGGCGCTTGAAAAACAGGTTGCGCAGCTGAATTCAGAGAAGAGCCGGGCTGACGAGAACCTCGCGCTGCTCGGCAGTAAAAATGCCGACCTCGCAAAACTTACGCAACAGCTGACGGCAACAGAAAGTAAGCTGAAACAAAGTGATACCGAAAAACTGGCACTGACCGCACAACTGGCGGAACAGGGCAGTAAAAGTGCGAAACAGAGCGCGGAGCTGAAAAAATCTCTCGACGGACTGACGGCAGAAAAAGCAGCACTGGAAAAACAGATCTCTGCACTGACCGCAGATAAAAACAGCGCCTCAGCCAAAAATACCGAACTGCTGAATGCGAAAACAGCGGAAATGCAGAAAACCACCGCGCAGGTTTCAGCGCTGGAAAAACAGCTGAAAGCAAGCACAGCGGAAAAACAGCGTATCGCGCTTGAATTACTGCAGAAAACCACCGATAACCAGCAGCAGAATGCGCAGCTGCAAAAAGATCTGACCGCACTGACCGCTGATAAAACGGCACTGACCGGGCAAATCACCCGGCTGACCGAAGAGCAGGCACAGGCTGAAAAAAGTATCGCACAGCTGAGCAGTAAAAATGCAGATATGGCAAAAATGGTTCAGCAACTGAGTACGCTGGAGCAGCAACTGAAACAGCGTGATACCGAAAAACAGGCGCTGGCGGCACAGATTGCGGCCGGTAATGCTGACAGTGACAAACAGAGCGCACAGCTGAAAAAAGAATTCGCTGCCCTGGCTGCGGATAAAACTGCGCTGGAAAAACAGATTGCACAGCTGACGGCAGAGAAAGCACAGTCAGAGAAAAATGCGGCACTGCTGAATGATAAAAATTCCGATCTGGCGAAAGTCACCCGCAGCCTGACCGATACTGAGCAGAAGCTGAAAAATACCGAAACAGAAAAGCAGAAACTTGCAGATCAACTGGCTGTTCAGAATAAAGATGCGGCAGCACAGAGTTACAAGCTGAAAAAAGACCTCAGCACTCTGGCCGCCGATAAAACCGCGCTGGAAAAACAGATTACACAACTGAACGCCAAAAATACCGATAACGCAAAAATGGCAGCTCAGTTGCAGACACTGGAAAAAGAATTACAGCTGCGTGAGGCCGATAAACTTAAGCTGACAGCTCAGTTACAGAGCCGTGAGGCGGATAATGCCCGTCAGAGCGATAATCTGAAAAAAGAGGTGGCTGCGCTGATCGTGGATAAAGCCACACTGGAACAAAAAATTGCGCAGCTGACGGCGGATAAGCAACTGCTGTCGGCAAAAATATCTGGTGCAGATAAAGAGAGCAGTACTGTTCAGGCGGATAATGCCGGACTGAATAAAAAATTAGCGGCAGAACAGCAGCGGGCTGCTCAGCTGGATAAAGCCTTAAAAGAAAAAACACAGCAGATTGAAGCACTGGCGAAATCTGATGCGGAATTAATTAAGCTGAATACTCAGCTTGATAACCAGAAAAAGCAGCTGGCAGATAAAGATGCAGAACTCGCCAAAGCGGCGGCTAAGCTGAAAGAAAATGCCGATCTCTCGGCAAAATACACCGCATTGCAGAAAGAAATAGATAAGCAAAAGGCGGTTGTCAGTGCACAGCGGACAGAAAATACCACGCTGAATACACAAATTGCGAAAGCAGAAGAAAAAAATAAAGCCGTGGCGGCTTATACTTTCCAGCAGGTTGGTGAGCTGAATAAACGGAAAAACCAGGAGCTGATCGCCCGCCTGGAGCGCCAGAATTATTCCAAAATGACGCCGGACGTTTATTACCGTATCACCAAACAGGGACAGAAATATAAAGCGCTGAAAGGAAAAACAGTCACATTTGCGATGCATGAGGAACTAACTGACGGTAAAGTAACCGTGTCATATCCGGTAAATGCACCGGCGGTTATTCCGTTCAATGAATTACCGGGTGACCTGGCTAAATTCGTTTCACTTGCCGGCGCAGGCGGTGCGGTTGATGTGTATATAAAACCGGAAGGCGGTTATGGTGTCGCCGGTATTGAAGGGCAGATACCACCGAACTCAATGTCTATGATCAAACTGAACGTGCTGAAAATAGAATAATCCGGCGATTATGTGAATACTGAAAGCATCCTGTAACGGATGCTTTTTTTATGGCGTATTATTACAGGAAGACAGCGAATTTCAGGGAATAACAGCGGGGCATGTCATTATTGCTGATTGGCAGTATCAGCATGAAAACACGCAGGGGAAGAGTGGTATAAAGAGAAGGGAGTTTTCAGGCAGCACACAACTCCGGTTTACCCATAAGGTGGGTAAAGTGCATTTTGTTTCATTTGTAACAAAATATTAAAATGAGTAATCAGGTATTAAATACTATTAATGAAGTTTTATATCTGTATTACAGGATGTCAGATCTCATTATGTCAGGTTTTCCGGAATATATGACTGCCGGTATGTGTCGTTAATATCAGAGTGATACCCTGGTGTATTATCATTACATTACAATTTGTCACCAGTGGTAACACTGGCGCAATCCGGAATATGATAGAAATGACAATCTGTATTAACAGTGAAACATCAGAAGCAGTTAAATAAGCAAGCAGAAGCAGGTAAAATCATCGGTATATTTATTAACTACAAAAGCGGAATATAAAGTTTATTATAAAAACGGAAATGCTCAGATTGAATCTGAATAGTTTTTATAGAAATCATATTCCTGCACCAGTTGTAGTAATGATTTAATACGCAGCTTGGTATACATATTAGAACGGTGTACTTCAACAGTACGCGGCGATAATGATAATTTTTGTGCAGCTTCTTTACTGGTATTTCCTTCCAGAATCATATCCATGACCTCTTTCTCACGGGCAGATAACTTGCTGAATTTATCTTTAAAGCGTTGATATCTATGGTACTTAGTGAGGCTATTTTCATATTGATTAAATGCGTCATGAATCGCATTAACTAACAGCTCTGAATTAATCGGTTTCTTGAAGAATTCCAGAATACCCGCTTTAAATGCACGACGGCAGGTCTCAAAAGACGGATAAGCGGTGATAACAATCACAGGAATAATGCTTTTCAGGCGTTTGAGTTCATCGATAAGATAGAATGCCTCAGCAGATGATTCTCCCACTTCCAGAATAATACATTCACGGGCATGCTCTTTTGGCGTATTAACATAATATTTCAGAAAAGCCTGCTCAGATGAATAAGATTTTACTTCACAATTCATATTATCAAGCATGAAATTGATATTGTTGCCTGGTAAATCAGCACAGTTGATTAAATGAATAACGGCATCCATAAGTTACTCCTCAATTAAAATAGGACACAAAACAAACCGATATTAACGGATAAAAATAAGGGCATAATTACTTAGGTTTATCTACGCAAATTTTATGTATTGTAGATAAGATAACGTCGAGGAAATGTTTAAATGGATAAGTAAATTTCATTTCGGAATCGGTGTATGTTTTTTAATAAAAGCAAAATAATGTGGATGTTTTTTATTTTTATTTTTATTTTTATTTTTATAAAACAATATGTTGCTATTGTTTAAAGTTCGTTTAATTTATGGAGTAAGGGGTTTTTTATGAAATAAACATTTACATTTGCTCTTGGGGTTACAGACACAATATGTTATAAATGGCAGCTCACATTTTTTCTTTTTCACGCGACAGAACAAACACTTATTTTCTACTGATAATAATATGGCATCACTGAAAGATGTTGCCCGCCTGGCATCAGTCTCACTGATGACTGTTTCAAGGGCAATAAATAATCCGGAACTGCTGAAGCCTGAGACGTTGAGACAGGTTCAGCATGCTATTGATGTTCTGAATTATGTACCGGATTTATCAGCCCGGAAAATCAGAGGTAAAAATACAAATCTGTCGTGCATGGGGGTATTAGCAATTGATACCGCCTCAGCCCCGTTTTCTGTTGAAATACTGCTGGCTATTGAGCAGTGTGCAGAAAAATATGGCTGGGACCACTTTGTTGTTAATATTTCATCCGGAGATGACCCGGTTGCGGCTGTCCGCCAGATTTTATCCCGCCGCCCTGACGGTATTATTATTACCAGTGCAGAATTGCGTGAGATAAACATTCCTGAGTTACTCCGCGACAGAAACCTGGTATTAACGAACTGCTATGATCCCGGAAATACAGCGTTACCGTTTTATATTCCGGATGATTATCATGCTCAGTATGATGCAACAGAATATCTTATTCAGCGGGGTTACCGCCGCCCGCTTTGTATCTGGCCGCCGGCGGAATGCCTTTCATCCGGTCTGCGCCGTGATGCGGTTCAGAATGCGTGGCTGAATGCGGGATTGTCAGCCGGTCAGCTGAATCAGCACAACATCACATTATCTGATATTTATTACCGGGACGTTGTGACACTGATAGATCAATACATTGACGGTAATTCACCGTTATTTGACTGTATTATCTGTGGTAATGATCAGATAGCCTTTGTTGTGTATCAGGTTTTATTAACCCGCGGTATTTCTGTTCCGGAGCAGGCCGGTATTCTCGGCTGTGAAAATATGACCGGTACCGGAGAACTTTTTTATCCCCCGCTGACCACTATCCGCTCTCCGTATCGCCTGCTGGGTGAAACAGCGGCACTGCATCTTATTGAGGAACGGGTTTCGTCAGGGCGGACTTATGTCCCCTGCCGGATGCTCAGCAGAGAGTCACTCTGATCCCCGGCTGTTACACAATCCTTTCTCTTTTTTCCTGATTTTTATCCGTTCACGTTTGGTTAATTTTTTTAATTAACCAAAGGCAGGCTGCCGGATAAAAAATCAGCGCAGCGTTATTTTTGTAATTACGGACTTATCTGTCGTTTTGAGTGCAACATTAAGCGTAAATTTCGCTTTAGCTAAACACAAAACTTTCAATGTTGTATTTTAATGTTGTTTCTTTGATTTTTGGTTCGTAGTGGTAATTATTATTACTTACCTTTCAATGTTAACGTTAAAATAGTTAATTAAAAAAAGGTAATGATATTTTTCAGAGACAAAGCTACCGCACGAAAGATTTTTCAATCTCCGGAGGGAAATGTCTGACGTGTTGCTCTGTTTATCGTGGCAATGAACATTAAATGATTATTTATCGTTTGTAATCAATGCATTACGAGAGGTTGTAGTTTCCAGAGTATAAAAAATCAGGGGATCTATTTGGCTATAATCACTCAAAGTTAACGTTAACATCAAATGTTATGAATTATACCCAAAAATGATTTGTTAATGATACTTATAATGTTAACGTTATCAATATGAAAATCAAGCGAGACTGGTGTTTTATAGTTATATCTGCGTAGTAAACAGCGTGGTTTCAGTGAACATAATATGATGTATACGGGAGAGACCGGTGACGGGAAATAAATTGAGCAGGCGCATGGGATTTTTAATGCAGGGGGGTATGATAGTCATAACATAATGATAAACAGGATTGGCTGAACCATGTTTTTACGATCCGGCGCGATGCTGGCGATTTTTTCTTATTTTCTCTGGGGGATCACACCGCTTTTTTACCGCCTGCTGCCGGGGGTGCAGCCGCTGGAGTTATTATCCCAGCGTGTCCTCTGGTCAATTCCGCTGTTAATATTTGTCCGTTTCTTTTTAAAAAACCGTACCCGGGTAAAAGCGGTATGGGCGGATAAACGCTCGCTGCTGCTTTGTCTGCTCAGTACCAGTGTGATGGCAATATCCTGGTGCACCTTTACCTATTCAATGACCCATGATTTGGTGCTGGAAGCCAGCATGGGATATTTCATCACCCCCTTGTTTTCTATTTTACTGGGTGTCATCTTCCTGCATGAACGCCTGAAACCGGCAGAGAAAACCGCGCTGATTTTTGTCTGTGCCGGGGTGGGTTATCAGCTTTATCAGTACGGCAGCCTGCCGAAACTGGCGCTGATGATGGGCTCTGCGTTTGCACTGTACGGCTTTATCCGCAAATTTATCCGTTATGACCTGACGACTTCACTGCTGATTGAGAGTCTCTGGCTGCTGCCGGTGGCTATTGTGTTGTATTTCTGGCTTGAAAACAGCGGAGCGGGCACATTCAGCACCGCAGATACCTTTACCCGCATCTGTTTTATACTGACCGCACCTGTCACGCTGCTGCCGCTGCTGTTCTTCACGGCGGCGGTGCGTTCCACCACACTGACCACTATCGGGCTGGCACAGTATCTCGAGCCGACCATTCAGTTCCTGCTGGCGGTGTTCCTCTTTAATGAGCATTTTGATGCTGTCAAAGGCGTCAGTTTCTCATTGATCTGGCTGGGATTGTTGTTCTGTATCCTGTCTCTTATCCGCCATCACTGGAAAAATACAGCAAAAGCCGGTCTGGGTATAAAACCCCGCTGAGCGCTGTGACAGCCGGTGATTTGCTTATTTCGTGACTAAAGCAAACGATTGCGTATATAATGGCGCGCAAATTTTCCGGTATTTCTGAACAGGTGACAGTGATGACAACATTAGGTACGGCATTACGCCCGGGGGCCACAAAAGTGATGCTGCTGGGCGCAGGTGAATTAGGCAAAGAAGTGGCGATTGAGTGCCAGCGGCTCGGTATTGAAGTGATTGCTGTTGATCGTTATGACAACGCGCCGGCCATGCATATCGCACACCGCCGCTATGTGATCAACATGCTGGACGGCGCGGAGCTGGAAGCTGTGATCCGGAAAGAACAGCCTGACCATATTGTGCCGGAAATTGAAGCGATTGCGACAAATACATTATACCGTTTGGAGCAGGAGGGTTTTCATGTCGTGCCCTGTGCCAATGCGGTAAAACTGACCATGAACCGCGAAGGGATCCGCCGCCTGGCCGCAGAAGAGCTGAGGCTGATGACATCAGAATACCGTTTTGCGGATGATGAGGCGTCTTTTATCCGTGCCGCCGGTGAGATTGGATTTCCCTGCATTATCAAGCCGGTGATGAGTTCATCGGGTAAAGGGCAGAGCATTATCCGCGATGAAAGCACATTGCACGATGCCTGGCTGGCCTCTCAGGAAGCAGGACGCGCCGGAAAAGGGCGGGTGATTGTCGAGCGGATGATTGATTTCGATTATGAAATCACCCTGCTGACTGTCCGTGCGGCAGATGGTGTGCATTTTTGTGCACCGGTCGGGCACCGTCAGGAGCGCGGGGATTACCGTGAATCCTGGCAGCCGCAGGCCATGCCGGATGCTGTTCTGGCACGGGCACAACAGGTGGCGGAGACTATCGTTAACGGGCTGGGCGGCTATGGTCTGTTCGGTGTTGAGCTGTTTGTCCGTGGTGAGGATATTATTTTTAATGAAGTTTCTCCGCGTCCTCACGATACCGGGCTGGTCACACTGATTTCACAGAATATCTCTGAATTTGCCCTGCATGTGCGGGCGTTTCTCGGATTACCGGCCGGAGAGATAGTTCAGTACCGTCCGGCTGCTTCAGCGGTGATCCTGCCGTCACTGCGCAGCGATGATGTTCGTTACAGCGGGCTGGAGCACGCCCTGACCGGGACTGTGCAGTTGCGTCTGTTTGCCAAACCGGAGATTGACGGCTCCCGACGCATGGGCGTTGCCCTGGCGCTGGCACCTTCTGTTCAGGAGGCGGTAAATACTGCAAAACAGGCGGCGGCATCAGTAGTCGTCACCGGCTGACCGGGGTAATATCTGTGATGGCCTTCCCGTATATATAAAGAGGAAGGCATCACAGACCGTGGTCAGGCAGAGGAATAACCGATGAGATGCAGAATACCGGGAATCGTATTTGTAATGTTGCTGCCGCTGACCGCATTTGCCGGTACGGATGTGCAGGCAGAAAAAGCCCGTGAATGGGTGCGGGCCCGCGCGGATGAACCGTCAGTGGCGGATAACTGCTTCAGGCCGGATAATCCCTTTGAGCTCTGTCTGTACCGGGATAAAGATACCTTCGGCAGCCATTTCGTTGACCGTAATCTGCAGGAACCGTATCAGCCGTACTATTTCGACAGTGCGCCGGACGAACCGGAAGACGGGCGTTACCGTATCCGCTCCGGCAATAAAATCGGTTATGCGGACAGCGTCACCGGGCGGGTGGTGATCCCCGCCATTTATGACTGCACGTACGGCTTTGTCAGCGGTACCGCCGAGGTTGGCGTGGGGTGTGAAGAGGAAACCGACGGCGAGCACTCCTGGTGGACCGGCGGTCACTGGTTCCGTATTTCACCTTACGGCCTTATCACCGGATTCGGCCGGACACCACCGCCGGACAGCCGTTTATGATGCTGCACCGTAACGGCGGCGGGCCAGAATCCGCAGGCGCCAGCTGTGCAGAATATAGGTCACCAGCAGAATAAAGGCGACCACTCCCCAGACAATCATTTCACCATAGCGGGCACCGAAGTCCGCTATCTGTGCTTTGCCCGGATTATCCTTCTGATAATAAACACCCACCGGACCGTTTTCACACTGTGACTGGCACAGCAACTGATCTGTTGAGGTAAAGGTCACGATTTTATTATCCGCTGTCACGAATTTCACCACCGGCCAGCCGACCAGTTGCTGTCCCGAACGGGTATCGCGCATTTCTGTCCGCAGATAACCGGTTATCTGCCCGTCAGCATAGACATCATTCTGTTGTGTCTGCCAGGTCTGATAAATCATAAATCCGGCGAGGAAAACCACACTGAAGGTCAGCAGGCGGAGAACCCGCTGAAACAGCATATTGCGTTGTGTCTGCTTATCAGCATAAGCACGGAAGTTGCCGGGAGGTGTGCCGGGTTTTTTAGTCATATCGGTTACTGTCTTCTGTCGGTTTCAGGTCATAAATCACGGAGAAAAGCGGATAAAAGCACGCTTTCATAAAAAATTAACAAAAAGCACGAAAAAATTTAAAAAACATAACGTTAACCCGATCACAAATTTTACCGTCCCGGGAGGCGGATAAAACCGCCCGGCTGTAAAAAGTGACCGCTTAATCTGCTATACAACCGCTTACGGGATAATCCCCGTTTCCCGCCTTGATTTTTCTATCATAAAACACACTTGCAGGAAGTTTCTATTTTATTCGGCTGAAACACTTTTTCCGTACGGATACGGATCATTTTGATTATCACAGTCACATTTAAGGTGCGTTATGAACTCTAATCGCTTATTTAAGCACATTCCCTGGTTTATCCTGGGGATTATAGGTGCTTTCTGTCTCGGCGTTGTCGCATTACGCCGCGGCGAGCATGTCAGTGCATTATGGATCATTGTTGCATCGGTATCAGTCTATCTGGTGGCGTACCGCTACTACAGCCTGTATATCGCAACAAAGGTTATGAAACTGGATCCGACCCGGTCAACACCGGCGGTGATTAATAATGATGGTCTGAACTATGTTCCGACTAACCGTAACGTTCTGTTCGGCCACCACTTTGCCGCGATCGCCGGTGCGGGTCCGTTAGTCGGACCGGTACTTGCCGCGCAGATGGGGTATCTGCCGGGCACACTCTGGCTGCTGGCCGGTGTGGTGCTGGCGGGGGCGGTACAGGACTTTATGGTGCTGTTTATCTCCTCGCGCCGTAATGGTGCATCTCTGGGTGAGATTGTTAAAGAAGAGATGGGAACCGTGCCGGGCACTATCGCGCTCTTCGGCTGCTTCCTGATTATGATCATCATCCTCGCCGTGCTGGCACTGATTGTGGTGAAAGCGCTGGCAGAAAGTCCGTGGGGTGTGTTCACCGTCGTATCCACTGTGCCGATTGCCCTGTTTATGGGGATCTACATGCGCTATCTCCGGCCGGGACGTGTCGGTGAAGTGTCTGTCATCGGTATTGTGCTGCTGGTGGCGGCTATCTGGTTCGGTGGTGTGATTGCACACGACCCGTACTGGGGCCCTGCGCTGACCTTTAAAGATACCACTATCACTTATGCCCTGATCGGCTATGCGTTTGTTTCCGCTCTGCTGCCGGTGTGGCTGATTCTGGCTCCGCGTGACTATCTGGCAACCTTCCTGAAAATCGGTGTTATCGTCGGTCTGGCTGTGGGTATCGTTATCCTCAACCCGGATCTGAAAATGCCGGCAATGACACAGTTCGTTGACGGAACCGGTCCGGTCTGGAAAGGTGCTCTGTTCCCGTTCCTGTTTATTACTATTGCCTGTGGTGCGGTTTCCGGCTTCCACGCCCTGATTGCTTCCGGTACCACACCGAAACTGCTGGCCTGTGAAACCGATGCCCGTTATATCGGTTACGGCGCTATGCTGATGGAATCCTTTGTGGCGATTATGGCGCTGGTTGCAGCCTCCATTATCGAACCGGGTCTCTATTTTGCGATGAACACCCCGCCAGCGGCGCTGGGTATCACGATGCCGGATCTGCATAACCTCGGTACCGCAGATGCACCGATGATCATGGCACAGCTGAAAGATGTGACCGCTCAGGCGGCCGCGACGGTCAGTTCCTGGGGCTTTGTGATTTCGCCGGAGCAAATTTTACAGACCGCCAAAGATATCGGTGAGCCGTCTGTTCTGAACCGTGCGGGTGGTGCACCGACACTGGCGGTAGGTATCGCGCATGTGTTCCACAAAATCATTCCTGCAGCGGATATGGGCTTCTGGTATCACTTCGGGATCCTGTTTGAAGCACTGTTTATCCTGACTGCACTGGATGCGGGTACCCGTTCCGGCCGCTTTATGCTCCAGGATCTGCTGGGTAACTTCGTTCCGTTCCTGAAGAAAACTGACTCCTTCATTGCCGGGGTGATCGGTACTGCCGGTTGCGTGGGTCTGTGGGGTTATCTGCTGTATCAGGGCGTGGTCGATCCGCTGGGCGGCGTTAAGAGCCTGTGGCCGCTGTTCGGTATCTCCAACCAGATGCTGGCGGCTGTTGCCCTGGTTCTGTCCACCGTTGTTCTGATTAAGATGAAGCGCAGCAAATATATCTGGGTAACCACTATCCCTGCGGTATGGCTGCTGATTTGTACCACATGGGCGCTGGGTCTGAAACTGTTCAGTGACAACCCGCAACTGGAAGGCTTCTTCTGGCTGGCGAATGAGTACAAACGCCGCATTGCGGAAGGCGTGGCGTTAACGCCTGAGCAGGTCGCCAATATGCAGCACATCGTGGTGAACAACTACACCAACGCCGGTCTGAGCATTATCTTCCTGGTTGTTGTGTACAGCATCATCTTCTACGGCATCCGTACTGCGATGAAAGCGAGCAAAAACCCGGAACGTACTGATAACGAAACTCCGTATATCCCGGTTCCGGAAGAGGGAATTAAAGTCTCCTCCTCACACTGATAACAGCATGCAGTAACGCTGAAGTCTCATCCCCCGTATGATGTCAGTCACATTGTACGGGGGATATTTTTTATTATCCGAGTTATTTGTTACTCTGACAGCCTTTGTTCCGCTGTCTGTCTGTAAGAAGGACCCGATTATGCAACCTATCTCCGTGACTATCCTGACCGGTTTCCTGGGTGCCGGTAAAACCACACTGCTGCGCCATATTCTCCACGAGGAGCACGGGCAGAAAATTGCTGTGATTGAAAATGAATTCGGCGAGGTGCCTATCGATGATGAAATTATCGGTGACCGCGCCACGCAGATAAAAACCCTGAGCAACGGGTGTATCTGCTGCAGCCGCTCGAGTGAGCTGGAAGATGCGCTGCTCGACCTGTGTGAAAACCTGGACAGCGGCAAAATCGATTTTGACCGCCTGGTGATTGAATGCACCGGTATGGCTGATCCCGGCCCGATTACACAGACCTTCTTCTCCAATGAAAAACTGTGTGAACGCTATGTGCTGGACGGCATTATCACGCTGGTGGATGCGGTGCATGCACAGCAGCAGCTGGATCAGTTCACTATCGCCCAGGCACAGATTGGCTACGCGGATCGCATTCTGCTGACCAAAACGGACGTCGAGCCGGATAATGAGGCGCTGCTTGCCCGTTTGCAGCGGATTAATGCCAAAGCGCCGGTGTATAAGGTGATTAACGGTGATATCGACATGAACCTGCTGTTTAATGTCGGCGGTTTTATGCTGGATGACAATGTGGAAATCAGCAAACCGCTGTTCCGCTTTGCGCCGAAACAGCAGAATGACATTCAGTCTCTGGTGATCACCATGGATAAACCGGTGGAAATCAGCGCCATTTCCCGCGCCATGGAAACGTTGTTGCTCAGCTATGCTGATAATATGCTGCGTTACAAAGGGTTACTCTGGATTAAAGATGAGCCGCGCCGCCTGTTATTCCAGGGCGTTCAGCGTCTTTACAGTGCGGATTTTGACCGCGAATGGCGTGAGGATGATGTAAAACAGAGTGTGCTGATTTTTATCGGCATGCAACTGCCGGAGCAGGAAATCCGCAATGCATTTGCCACGCTGACGGCATGATAACAGCGGGTATTCACCCGCTCAGGTCGTTGTAAAAATAAAGCATGAAAAAACCGGCCGGTGCGGCCGGTAAAGGAAAGGGGGCTTCCTTAAAAAGCCAAACCCGGAAAAATCAGGCTGATTTTGCCTTGTTTGCCATGATTTCAATAATCTGCACGTCGGTGTGCTGCATAGACAGGCTGGCCAGCGCACAGAGGTTAGCAATGGATTTATCCACATCGGTACAGACGATGCCGTCGTTACCGCCGACACACTGCTGATTCATCGCCATCAGCACCGCTTTATAGGCTGCACTGACACCGCTGGAGACTTTCATCGCGCAGCTGTTGGAGGCACCGTCACAGATAATACCGGTGATATCCCCGATCATGCTGCTGATAGCCATCGCCACCGGCTCATATTTCCCTTCAAATAACCATGCGATACCGGCTGCGGCCCCCATTGAGGCGGTCGTGGCTGCACACAGCGCCGAAAGCGGCGGGAACTGGCTGTGAATATAAATCGCCATCAGGTGGGACAATGTCAGGGCACGGATAAGCTGCTCTTCATCCGCCTGTAAATATTCCGCGACCACCACCACCGGCTGGGTAGCGGCGATCCCCTGGTTACCGGAACCGGAGTTGCTCATGGCAGGCAGCTGCGCGCCGCCCATACGGGCATCCGAGGCTGACGAGGTGCGGATCATAATGTCGGACAGCAGATCTTTTGACAGCAATCCGCGCTCACGCTGTTTCTCCAGCGAACGGCCGATTTGTAACCCGTACGGGTTGGACATGCCTTCGCGGGCCAGGGCATCATTCAGATCAGCGGCCTGACGCATAAAATTGATCATCGAAACCGGTGCCTGAGTGGCGAAATCATAAATATCACGGGCGCAGGCATCCGCGAACGGATTATCGCTGCCGCCCTGATGCGTGATCGCATCATCCTGATAAATAATCGTGCCGTTATGGCTGATTTCCGTTACATGGGTATGATCGCCGCAGATAGTGACGGTGGCCTGATCGTCGCCGCTGTATACGGTGGCTTCAGAGTAAAGCACGTGGCTGCACGGTTCTTTGATTTCCACAGACACCGCGCCGGAGGCGAGAAAGGTTTTCCCGGCGGCGATATCGTCCGCAGTCACCCCGCACAGGACATTCAGACCGGCATCCGGCTGTCCGCCGATAGCGCCGAGTGCCGCAGCGACCGGCAGGCCGGTCATGCCTGTTCCCGGAACGGTCACGCCGAGGCCGTTTTTCATCAGGTTCGGGGAAACATAGCAGCGGATTTGAGTCGGTGCAGCGCTGAGGCAGGCCGCTGCTTTTGCGGCGGCCAGTGCCAGAGAAATCGGCTCGGTGCAGCCTGTCGCCGGTTTGACTGACTGACGCAGTGCCGCGACAAAATTGTTCCATTGAGCAGGGGTGTGATGTGTTGCCATTTTTCAGCCTTAAATACGCGAATCCGTTATGCGGCTCAGTGTACCGAAAGGGAAGCAGAAAAATCCTTTCACAATTCAGGGGTATTTGCAGAATCCGGAGAAAAACTTTCTCCCGGAAATAAAAAATAGGGCGGATAGGGGGGAAAAAAGCAAGAAATTGTCCGGCTATGGAAAGAGATAAAAATACTTATCTAACTATTTGATTTAAATATAGTATTGAATATGATTTGTATGCATTATGTTATGCATAAATAAAAAAGTGTGATGAGACCCCGTGACAGTAGTCACGAAAAACTGCGTTAATGGCTGTTTATCAGAGTATAACTCTGTATTTTTTCTTTTATTTGCTTTGTTGTGGTGTTATCCGCTGGTTTACCAGGTAATTCCCGCTGCGCAGCCGCAGCAGGAATTTTGCCGGAGGATCAGCCCTCAATATCCAGCCGTTTTGACTGCCATTTTTTCGAGCGCCAGCGCCAGGTATTGACGAGCCCGCGCAGCCACTCATCACACAGAAAACCAATCCAGATCCCCAGTATTCCCATTTCCAGTTTGATCCCCAGCACATAGCCGACCGGCAGTGCCACACACCACATAAAGAACAGGGCGGTACAGAGCGGGAAGCGGGCGTCACCGGCGGCACGCAGGGCGTTCACCATCACAATATTCAGGGTCCGGCCCGGCTCGAGGAAGACTGACAGCAGGAACAGCGGCAGCAGCAGTTTTATCACCGCCTGGTCATCACTCAGCCCGTAAGCGAGGTGGTCGCGGAACAGCCAGAACAGAAAGACAATCGGGATGGTGCTGAAAAAGCCGGTTTTCAGGCTTTTCATGCCGCGCTGATAGGCATCCTCAAAACGTTTTGCCCCGACCAGATGCCCGACCAGAATCTCATTCCCGATACTGATGGTTATCCCGAACAGCATAATAAACAGTGATAGCTGGAAGTAGATGGTCTGAGCGGCCAGTGCGGTCTCGCCCATCAGCCCGATAAAGGCGATAGCGACCATATAATGCAGCATCCAGACCAGGTTTTCCCCGGCAGACGGCAGACCGACATGCAGGATCTGCTTCAGCATATTTCTGGACCAGTGAAACAGCATGCGCGGCACGAATTTAATCCGCAGGCCGTAAAAGAGCAGGCCGCACAGCAGCGCCACCGCGATCAGACGTCCGGCCACCGTGGACCAGGCGACACCGACCAGCCCGTACTGTGGCAGCCCGAACAGACCGTACAGCACAATGCAGTTACCGACGACAGTCACCACGTTGGCGATCAGCGTGACATACATCGCCGGTTTGGCTCTGCCGTAAACCCGCAGACAGGCCGCCAGGATGATGGTCACTGCTTCCGGAATTAAACAGATCCCCAGAATATGCAGATAATTAAAGGCATCTTCCATCAGATGTTCCGGCGTATTCATCAGTTCCAGAATTTTATAGCCGAAAATAATGGTAAACCCGGCGGACAATAATCCCAGCAGCAGGTTAAACGCGATGGAAATATGAATAGCCTGACTGGCCTTATCCCGTCTGCCCGCTCCGATATACTGGGCGATCACCACACTGCACCCGACACTGATGAAATTGAAAATAGTGATAAACAGGTCAAACGCCTGGTTGCCGACCGCCATTGCCGCCAGATATTTTGACGACACATGGCTGACCATCCAGGTATTAATCAGGAAGGTGGAAAAGTGTAATAACAGGTCGATAAAAATCGGCCAGCTTAAGGAAAAGAGCCCGCGCTCTGTCACATCAGACTGATGCATGACGACCTTCTGTAAAGAGTGTGATTTTTGTTCCGGGACGGATACAGGGAGCCGGATTCTACCAGGATAATATTACTGAGAATAGCGAAAGGTGAAAAATAAAACATTTTTTTCATAACTAATTAAGAAATCAATGTTTCCTTTCATAAATAAGTATGATTTCCTTATCAGACTAATCAATGATGACAGAGAGAATTCCGTGAAAAAAATACGAGCCGCCGTCGTTGGTTACGGCAATATCGGACAGTATGCGATTGAGGCGCTGGAAGCTGCCGCTGATTTTGAGATTGCAGGGATTGTGCGCCGCAACCCGTCTGCCGCTGATACAGATTCCGTGTATCCGGTGGTGGCGGATATCCGTGAACTGGGCAAGGTGGATGTGGCACTGCTGTGCTCGCCGACCCGCGCCATCCGTGCGGTTGCTTCAGAGATCCTCGCACTGGGAATTAATACCGTGGACAGTTTTGATGTTCACAGTGAAATTGTCGCGCTGAAAGAGCACCTTGACCCGATTGCCCGCGCCGGTGAGTGTACGGCAATCATCTCCGCAGGCTGGGATCCGGGTTCGGATTCCATTATCCGCACGCTGATGCAGGCAATGGCGCCGAAAGGGCTGACGTACACCAACTTCGGGCCGGGGATGAGCATGGGGCACAGTGTTGCCGCCAAAGCGATTCCCGGTGTGAAGGATGCACTTTCCATGACAATCCCGCTGGGTACCGGTGTTCACCGCCGCATGGTCTATGTTGAGCTGGAGCCGGGGCATGATATTGATACCGTGACCGCCGCGCTGAAAGCCGACAGCTATTTTGCCTCTGATGAGACGCACGTCCGTCAGGTGGACAGCGTGGATGCCCTGAAAGATGTGGGACACGGTGTTTCCATGACGCACAAAGGCGTGTCGGGTAAAACCCATAACCAGTTGTTTGAATACAGCATGCGCATCAATAACCCGGCACTGACCTCCCAGTTTATGGTGTCTTCGGCACGGGCTGCCTGCCGTCAGCAGCCGGGCGCATACAGTGTGATCGAAATCCCGCCGGTAAACTTCCTGGCCGGGGATATCAACAGCTGGATCAGCAAACTGGTGTAGTGATATTTCAGTCACAAAACAGCAATAAAAAAGAGGTGAGAACCTCTTTTTTATTGCCTGCAAAACCGATAATTAAATTAACTGTTATATACGTAATGTTATTGTTGTTTATTTTTTCTGTGAATACAAAAAAGGGTAAACAAACCGGACGCTTTCTGATGTTATTCTTATTTTTCTCCGTGCCGGCTGAAGATAAAAAAAGAACGCGTAATTAATTACCGAAGCAATTGATTAGCTGTGCTTAATGTATTTTGATTTTTTTATGAAATCATCATGATTATTTAATATATCAAAGTATAATAATTGAGATGTTCATCATAGACAAAAGGATTATTCAATGTAATTTTGTGCATTACTTATCCACCCAGAGGGCTTTGTGTATGAATTTCTTATCCATCCCAAGTCGTCTTGCCGGTGTCTGCTTTGTGCAGGCATGGTTTAATATTGATCACCGCATTTCCAACTTCTTCCCTGAGTGATTCTCCGTTTGCGTATTTACCACGAGAACTAATTAAAAACACGCTGATATAACGTGGCTGCATTCCTGTATTTTCTTTTCAGAAAAATGCAGCGGATAAATATATCCGGCAGCCCGAAACCGGAGAATAAAATAATGAAACGTATTCCAGAACCGTTCCGTATTAAAATGGTTGAAAATATCCGTATGACAACCCGTAATGAGCGGGAAGTTGCCCTGAAAGAAGCCGGATATAACCCGTTTTTATTACCGGGCGATGTGGTCTTTATTGACCTGCTGACCGATTCCGGTACCGGTGCCATGAGTGACCGCCAGTGGGCCGGGCTGATGATGGGGGATGAGGCGTATGCCGGTTCCCGTAACTATTATCATCTCTGTGATCAGGTGAAAAAACTGATTGGCTACCCGTTCACTATCCCGACACACCAGGGACGCGGTGCCGAGCAAATTCTGTTCCCGTCACTGATCGCCCGCCGCCGCAAAGCCGGGGCGGATAAACCGGTCTTTATCTCCAACTTCCACTTTGATACCACTGCCGCCCATGTGGAGTTAAACGGCGCGAAAGCGATCAATGTGGTCACACCGAAAGCCTTTGATACAACAACCTATTATGACTGGAAAGGGGATTTCGATTTAGATCTGCTCAATGCGGCAATCGCAGAGCACGGCGCAAAAAATGTGGCCGCAATTGTCACCACCGTGACCTGTAACAGCTCCGGCGGTCAGCCGATATCACTGGCAAATATGAAAGCCGTGTATGACATTGCCAAAAAGCATGATATTCCGGTGGTGATTGATTCCGCCCGTTTCTGTGAAAACGCCTGGTTTATCAAACAGCGCGAAAAAGGCTATGCGGATAAGTCGGTGAAAGAGATCGTCAAAGAGATGTATAAATACGGCGATATGCTGACAATGTCGGCGAAAAAGGACTCACTGGTGAATATCGGTGGTCTGTGCTGTTTCCGTGATGACGAAGATCTGTTTAACGAAGTGCGCACCCGCTGTGTGCCGATGGAAGGCTTTGTCACCTACGGTGGTCTCGCCGGACGTGATATGGAGGCGCTGGCTATCGGGCTGGAAGAGGGGATGGATGAGGATTATCTCCGCTACCGTATCACCCAGGTGGAATATCTGGGAGAGCGCCTGCGCGAAGCGGGGATCCCGATCCAGTATCCGGTCGGCGGCCACGCGGTCTTTGTCGATGCGAAGAAAATGCTGCCGCATATCCCGGGCGATCAGTTCCCGGCGCATGCCCTGAACAATGAGCTGTTCCTGGAATCCGGCATCCGCGGGGTGGAAATTGGTTCTCTGCTGCTGGGGCGTGACCCGGAAACCGGTATTCAGAAGCCGTCACCGATGGAACTGCTGCGCCTGACAATTCCGCGCCGTGTCTATACCAATGACCATATGGATTATATCGCGGATGCCTTTATCCGGCTGAAAGAGAAAGCGGCGGATATCAAAGGGCTGACATTCACCTATGAACCACCGGTTCTGCGTCACTTTGTCGCTCGCCTGAAACCTGTCATGTAACCCTGTCGTCTTACAGGAGGATGCGCTGCATCCTCCTGATTTCAAACATAATGGTAATACTAAGCCACCAGAGGTACTCTTATGGCTACTGTTCCTGCGTCCTCTGTTTCGCCGTCCGTATTCGGCGGAGCAATGATTATCGGCGGAACTATCATTGGTGCGGGGATGTTTTCCCTGCCGGTGGTAATGTCCGGTGCATGGTTTTTCTGGTCGATTGCAGCACTGGTATTCACCTGGTTTTGTATGCTGCACTCGGGATTAATGATCCTCGAAGCCAACCTGAATTACCGGATTGGTTCCAGTTTCGACACGATCACCCGCGATTTGCTGGGAAACGGCTGGAATATTATTAACGGCCTGACCATTGCGTTCGTCCTGTATATTCTGACTTATGCCTATATTTCCGCCAGCGGATCGGTGCTGAGCCACACCTTTGCACAGGCGGGGATCACTCTTCCTGCACGGCTGGGCGGATTTCTGTTTGCCCTGGCGGTTGCCTTTATTGTCTGGCTGAGCACCAAAGCGGTCAGCCGGATGACGACGATTGTGCTCGGTGCCAAAATCCTGACATTCTTTATGACATTCGGCGGTCTGCTGTGGAATGTGAAACCGGCGGTATTACTGAACGTGGCACAGCCGGATGCTTCTTATCTGCCTTATGTGTTGTTTACCCTGCCGTTTTGCCTGGCCTCTTTCGGGTTCCACGGTAATGTGCCGAGCCTGATGAAATATTACGGCAAAGAGCCCGGTAAGATCCGCCGCTGTCTGACAATCGGCACACTGATGGCGCTGGTGCTCTATATCATCTGGATGCTCGGCACGATGGGGAATATTCCGCGTCCGGACTTTATTCCGATTGCGGAGAAGGGCGGTAATATTGATGTGCTGGTTCAGGCGCTGAGTGGTGTACTGCACAGCCGGGGACTGGAGCTGCTGCTGATTGTGTTCTCGAACTTTGCGGTGGCCAGTTCGTTCCTCGGGGTGACGCTGGGGCTGTTTGATTATCTGGCGGATCTGTTCAAATTTGATGACAGCAAAATTGGCCGCCTGAAAACCGCCGGGGTCCCCTTTATCCCGCCGATGCTGGGCGGATTGATCTATCCGAACGGTTTTATTTACGCCATCGGTTTTGCCGGTCTGGCGGCGACGGTCTGGGCGGCTATTGTCCCGGCACTGCTGGCCCGTGCATCCCGTAAACGCTTCGGCAGCCCGCAGTTCCGGGTCTGGGGCGGTGAGCCCATGATCTGGCTGATCCTGGGCTTCGGGGTACTGAACGCGGTGGTACATATTTTGTCGAGTTTCAGCCTGTTGCCGGTTTACCGGTAAGCCATTACGTAAGCGGCAGGATTGTTGAGATTAATGATCCTGTCCGCTGACTCATGAGGGCGGATTTTTGATATAAAAAATGCCTGCAATATATATTGCAGGCACCCGGTGTTGACTTAAAAAATAAATAATTTAATTATCTTGTTATATTTTTAAACGCTTCTGTGGTGGCTTTTAATGCCACTTCTGTCGGTAAACGCTCCATGGAACTGGCACCGTAAAAACCGTGGCAGTCCGGGCAGCGATCTAAAATGTATTGTGCATCTTCCGGGGTCGCGATAGGGCCGCCGTGACACAATACAATAATATCCGGACGGACAGCTTTGGCCGCTTTCGCCCAGTCATTGATCATCTCAACACAGTCATCCAGCGTGGTGGCGGTTTCCGCCCCGATATTACCGCCGGTGGTCAGACCCATATGCGGCACAAGAATATCCGCACCGGCTTCGGTCATGGCAATGGCATCTTCACGACTGAAGACATACGGTGTGGTCAGCAGATCTTTTTCATGTGCCTTGCGGATCATCTCCACTTCCAGCGCATAACCCATGCCGGTTTCTTCCAGATTGGCGCGGAATTTACCGTCGATCAGGCCGACTGTCGGGAAGTTCTGCACGCCGGAAAACCCGGTGGCTTTGATATCGTCCAGGAATTTATCAAACTGACAGAACGGATCCGTGCCGTTGACACCCGCCAGAACCGGCGTATGTTTCACGACCGGCAGCACTTCTTTTGCCATATCCATGACGATTTCGTTGGCATTACCGTAAGCCAGCAGACCGGCCAGTGAGCCGCGTCCTGCCATGCGGTAACGGCCGGAGTTATAGATAACGATGAGATCGATACCGCCGGCTTCCTCACATTTTGCTGACAGACCGGTACCGGCACCGCCGCCGATAATCGGCTCGCCGCGTGAAATCATGTCATTGAATTTTTTCAGTAATGCGTCACGGGAAAGTGGCATCTTGTGTCTCCTTATTTCGCCCGTAATTGCTGGTGTTGATCAATGACAAAACGGGTAAATTCCGGGTCATTAATGTGATACGGGCATTTGCGTAAAATACGTTTTTCTGTTTGTTTATAATGAGTTTCGAACGCCTCAATAAAGGCGCGGTCTGCATCCGGCGACCAGAAAGGCATACCTTCAGCATCCAGGGCGGAGAAACCGCCTTCCGGAATGATAAAAATGACATCGCCGTGACACTGGTTGAGTTTTTCCGCAATCCAGCGCCCCATCTGTGCATTTTCTTCCGGGGTGGTACGCATCAGGGTGACCTGGGCGTTGTGGTGATAGAACTGACGATCGGCGTATTTTTCCGGTACGGTGGACGGGCGGCCGAAATTGACCATATCCAGTGCGCCGCAGGAGCCGATATACGGCGTCTGCGAACGGGCAATGGCGCCGAAACGGTCTTCATCACAGGCCAGAACGCCGCCGAAAAGATAGTCACACACTTCCGTGGTGGTCAGGTCAAGGATACTGTCGAACAGATGGTCATCCGCCAGTTTCTCCATCGCTTTACCGCCGCTGCCGGTCGCATGAAAGACCAGACAATCGTAATCCGCTTCCAGTTCTTTGCTGATTTGCTGGATACACGGTGTGGTGACGCCGAACATAGTCAGGGCAATGGCGGGTTTATCAGTAACCTGCTCTTCCTGACAGAAGTAAACCGCCCCGGCAATCTGGTTAGCCGCATTACGGAGAACTTTACGTGAAATTCGGTTCAGGCCGGAGACATCAGTGACAGAGTAGAGCATGGCAATATCGCTTGCGCCGATATAGCCGGAAATATCACCGGAGGCCATGGTGGAAACCATGAGTTTAGGGATGCCGACAGGCAGGGATTGCATTGCTGGTGTAATCAGTGCCGTTCCACCGGATCCGCCCAAACCGAGAAGTGCTGCAATATCATTTTGTTTTGCAAGGAAACGTTCAAAGGCGACAGCCATTGCCGCGATAGCACGGCCGCGGTCGCCGCAGAAAACCGCGCTTTCGCCGTCAGGGTGACAAGCGGCGACGTCGCGGGCGCAGACATCCGCTTCCCGGGTCAGCTGACCGGGTTTTGTGGTTAAATCCACAGTCTTTACAGCCAGGCCGGTGCGCTGGATCAGCTCACTGACATAAAAAATCTCATCACTTTTGGTATCGAGCGTTGTGGCGATATAGACAGCGCCTTTATTGCTGTTCATGGTTAACCTCAAAGGGATATCGGATGTCTGATAACGCATCATAACCAGAATGAGACTGTAGTATCATTTTGTTTGGCTGATTTTGAGACATGCATCTCAATTTGTCTATCTTTAAATCAGTTTTTTGATAAAAAAAACACCATAAGGGTGTTGCCGGCGGGGATGTTGTGTAAGATAGCCGCGCAAAATTCACAGAAAATTGTTAAAGGAAAATCAGTTATGGCCTGTACTGATGATGGGGCACCTTACTCCGGCACACGGAAGCGGACATTTAATCTGCTGGTTAATACCGCGCTGGCACTGTTTGAACAGGGCGCGATGCCGTCAGTCTCTGAACTGGCAGCGGAAGCCGGTGTGTCACGGGCAACGGCTTACCGCTATTTTCCGGCACAAAGTGATTTAATCGCCGCCACCGTGGATGCGAGCCTCGGCCCGATTCTGACTTGGCGCTCCGACAGCCCGGAAACCCGCGACCGGATGGAGCAATTGCTGGCTTTCGCTTATCCGCAGATGTTCCGCCACGAAGGTGCACTGCGTGCGGCATTGTATGTGTCGTTGCAGCAGTGGGCGCAGGATCGCTCGGCTTCGGCCAAATCCCAGACTAATGATGAGAAAAAACTGGTCAGAGGGCACCGCAAGGCGATTCTGGCTAATGTCACCGAGCCGCTGAAGGCGCATGTGGATCAGGAAACACTGGATAAAGTGATCCGTGCATTCTCGCTGGTGTACGGTTCGGAAGTGTTCCTGGTGATGAAAGATATCTGGAAGATGAATGACGGTGAAGTCATCGATATTACCCAGTGGATGGCAAAAGCGATTCTGAATCAGGCCATGGCGGACAGCCGGGCACAACAGGATGAGCAGCCGTAATCACGGCTGTTCTCTTATCTTCCGTGCACCACACTGATTTCCGCCTCTGACGGTGAGAAAGTTACGCGCATAATTATATCCCCTGTAATTAATTGATTCCGGTGATAGACTGATTTTCTGTTCCGGCAACCGGCTGACATTATAACAATATGAATATTATCAAAACTGCAGCAGGGATTTCGGCCTGTTTTGCGGCCGGATTATTGCTGGCATACCTGAACGTGCCGATGGCGCTGATGTTCGGCCCCATCATTCTGATTATTATTGCGCACCGTTTCAATGTTTCGCTCACTATTCCTAAGGGAACATTAACCTTTGTTCAGATGGTGCTCGGAACATCCGTCGGGCTGATGTTTACCCGTGTCGATCTCAGTCAGTTTGATCATCTTCTGCTGATTATGCTCATCATGGTGTCGTGTCTGGCGGTGCAGTTTACCGTCAGTTTTCTCTGGTTCCGCAAACGGGTGGGGTGGTCAGTTCAGGAATCTCTGCTGGGAGCGGTGCCGGGGGCAATGGCGGCAATTCTGGCGCTGATGGATCACACCGGTACACCGCCGCAGAAGGTAGTGATTTCTCATACTATCCGCCTGATTATTCTGATTATGCTGGCGGGTGTGGTGGTCGGCAGTGATCATCCTGTCCCGCCGCCTGCGGATATTCCGCCGCAGAGTCTGGTGTCCGTGCTGTGGCTGCTGGTGATTGTGGTGTGCGGGTATCTGTCCGGCAAAGCGCTGGAAAAAATCAATGTCCCGGCACCGTTTATGCTGACATCACTGGGCACGGCGATTGCGGTGCAGAGCATGGTTAGTACTTACATTGTTTTCCCGCTGCCGCTGAATGATATCAGTATGACGCTGATCGGCATGTATATCGGGAGCTATTTTGTTCTGTTTCCGCTGAGATCACTGCTGCGCAATATGGTGACGTCCGCTCAGGTGGTGCTGATCAATATTGTGCTGACTGCACTGATTGCATTCGGGGCGTCTCACCTGACCGGTTTTTCCTTCCCGATGCTGCTGCTCTCCTGGGCGCCCGGCAGCATGGAAGCCATGACATTCGCCGCAATTGCGATGGGGATAGATGCGGGTTTTGTCATGCTTAACCATATTTTCCGCATGCTGATTATTCAGAGCGTGCCGTCAGTGGTGCTGTATATTCAGGAACGGAGGAGTAAGTAATTACTCCGCTTTTTTCACTGTCAGCCGCACAGAATAGACCGGGTCTGAGTTTCCGCACATGTTGCGGTAAGACATTCCTTTGATATTTACCCTGACTTTCCCGCGCTCCGCCGGTGTTCCCTGCAAACGGGCAGCGATCAGCGGGCGCTGATCGGCTTTCATCACCCGTGTCTGCCACTCCTCACCGGTGATAAGCGGTATCCATTCCCCGGCCTCATTTTTTGACATCAGTGTGACCGTCATCCAGTCCGGTTTCTCACTGACATAAAACGGGATCATTCCTGTGTGCCGGGGGATTTCAATCGTTTGCTCATACGGCTGACCGGCCACCGCATCCGGTGCCGGGATTTTGGTCACCAATTCTGACGGCGTAAATATAGCCATACCGCCGCACATGGCACCATAAAACACCCCGCAGCCGCTTAACATCCCGCACAGCAGCAGTACAACGGTTCCCCTGAGAAATGAATGAGACAGGCGCATTATGGTTTCTTCCCTGATATTCATGCAAAAAATAAGTTTGCCAGTATAAAAAAAGATCACAACAAAAACTGTGCCCGGTATCTGTCAATTCAGGAAATCACACAATATGTACTGGTTAATACAAATGAGTCTTGTTAGACTTTAAGAACTGTACTAATTAGTACACTTGTGGTGTCTGTTAACCGTGTGAGGAGTAATAATCAAATGACAGAAAAAGCGCAGGATCCTTCAAGACGATCTTTCCTGAAAAATGCCGGTCTCGGCACAATGGGGCTGGCGGCCGGTGCGCTCGGCAGCCATTCTGCATTAGCAGGCGGCAATGCCGTGCTGACAGGGGCAGATGATAAAAATAAAAGTTATATCAAAACAGATAAGCGTAAGAAGCTGATTTATAACGGCTATCTTATCACTATGGATGAGCAGTATGGTGATATTGAAGACGGTGCGGTGCTGGTTGACGGCGATAAAATCGTCGATGTCGGCCCGGTGTCCAAATTTGCCGGGGTTGATGCGGAACTGATTGATGCGGACGGCGGTATTATCCTGCCGGGGATTATCGACAGCCACCGTCATACCTGGATGTCACTGCTGCGCGGGATCTCCGCGGATATGTCACTGGCCGGTTTCCTCGGCTCTACTTTCTACGGCATCGGTTCAGTCATGGAGCCGGAAGATATCCGCATGGCGGCACTGGTGGGATCGGTTGAGGCACTGAATGCCGGGGTAACCACCATTCTTGACTGCTGTGACTGTGTTAACTCACCGGATCATGCGCCGGCGGCGATTGAATCCCTGCGTGCCTCCGGGATCCGCAGTATCTATGCTTATGGTATGCAGGCCTATGATTATAAAGGCAGTAACCGGTTCCGCAGCCATCAGCAGCGCCTGGATGTGATGAAAAATATTCATCAGCAATACTATGGTTCCGGTAATAAAACCCTGAATCAGATGGGGGTACTGCTGAGTGATTTCGGTACCATTCCGTTTGCACATACCGCGAAAGAGATTGAGCTGGCCAATGACCTGGGTATCTTTGTGGCATCTCATACCGGTGCGGCAGAAAAATCCATTCTGCTGAAAGGGTTACATGAGCTGAAACACAATAATCTGCTGAAGCCCGGCCATCTCCACATTCACTGTACTTCGCTGGATAACAGCGAGTGGAAAATCCTGAAAGAGACCGGCGGTAAAGTCTCTATCGCGCCGGAAACTGAAATGCAGATGGGGATGGGGCGTCCGCCGTTCCGCGCCAGTCTTGACCACGGTTTTAAACCCGGCCTGAGCAGCGATATTGTCTGTGTCGGCTCCGGTGACCTGTTCTCGCAGATGCGTCTGGGTCTTCAGTTCCAGCGTTGTATGGACAGCGAAGCAGAAGCAAACCGCACCGGCAAAACCACCACCAAAATTGACCTGAGTGTGCGCGATGCGCTGACCTGGGCAACACACGGCAGTGCGGAAGCGATGGGGATGGAGAAAGAGATCGGCTCGATTACCAAAGGTAAAAAAGCGGATATTATTATCGTTTCCCAGAAAGAAGCCTTCGTACCGTCCAGTTATCCGGCGGGCTCAGTGGTTCTGCAGACCACATCATCCGGTGTGGATACGGTGATTATCAACGGCGATGTGAAAAAACGCTTTGGTAAGCTGACACAGCAGAATACCGACAAAATCCGTTCTGATGCGACAGAAGCACTGCGCCGTATTCAGAAAGCGGCGAAAAAGCTGCCGAAACAGACAGCAGAAGAGGTGGCAACCTTCTTCGATGCCGCTCAGGAGCAGGCGCGTGAGAATTTCTCAGCCGGTTACAGCTATAAAAAATAATTGACCGGCAGTGTGAGCAACACAAAAAACCGCTTCCGTGAGGAAGCGGTTTTGTATTTCAGAGGAAAATTACTGCTCTTCCGGCAGAATAAACATACCGTAAGGGTGGATTTGCAGGAACAGACTGTCGCCGACAGACGGCTGCAATTGTGTGGCATTAATCTGCAGCAGCATGGACTGGCCGTGCCAGTCGACGGTCACTTCATACTGCGGCCCCATATAGGCCACATGAGACACGGTGCAGCGCTGGCTCTCATCACCCAGCAAACTCAGGGTAATGGCCTCCGGACGGACACCGACAGTAACACTGCTTTTTTCTGTGAAAAACTGCGGCGGACGCGGCAGGCGGTAGCTGAAAATCTCAACGGCATCACCGGTCAGTGTCGCCGGGAAGATATTGGCATCACCCATAAAGCTCGCCATAAACTTCGAGGCAGGCTGACGATACAGCTCCTGCGGCGATCCCAGCTGCATGATTTTCCCTTTGTTCATCACCAGTACCATATCCGAGACCGCAAAGGCCTCGCTCTGGTCATGGGTCACATACAGAGAGGTGATATTAAACTGCTGCTGCAATTCACGGATTTTTTCCCGCATGCTGCGGCGCAGGTTGGCATCGAGGTTACTCAGCGGCTCATCAAATAACAGCACTTTCGGTTTGAGGATCAGGGCGCGGGCCAGCGCAACACGCTGCTGCTGACCACCGGAGATCTGATCGACAAAGCGATCCGCGAATCCCGCCAGATCCACCAGCTCCAGTGCTTCTTCCACCCGCTCTTTCACTTCCGCCTTCGGGCGGCCCAGCATTTTCAGCCCGTAACCGACGTTATCGCCGAGGGACATATGCGGGAACAGTGCGTAAGACTGGAACACCATACAGATATCACGCTGCTGGATGGAACGGTCTGTGACATCTTCGCCGTCAATGAACATCTTACCTTCGGTCGGTTTTTCCAGCCCCGCCACCAGACGCAGCACGGTGGTTTTTCCGCAGCCGGACGGGCCGAGCAGGGTGACCATGCTGCCCGCCGGAATAGAAAGACTTAAATCGTCGATGACCGTGTTGGTGCCAAAGCGTTTAGTCACATTTTTTAATTCAACAAAACTTTGTTGTGTCATGTCGGTTACTCCATGATTACTGTGCATTTTTGGCTTTGGAACGTGAAACACGGGCTTCGCCAATCAAAAAGTCGAACAGGAAAATAATCGCCAGCATGACGACGATCAGGATTGAGCCATAGGCAATGGCCACGCCGTATTCGCCGTCTTCCACGCGGTTCAGAATATAGGCGGTTGCCACACGGGTGTCCGGTGTCACGAGGAACACAATGGCACTGACCGTGGTGATGGCGCGGACAAAGCTGTAAATCAGTGCCGACAGAATCGCCGGACGCAGCAGCGGCAGCAGGATGTGGAAGATTGTCCGCATCGAACCGGCACGCAGGCTGAGTGACGCCTCGTCCAGGGATTTGTCGATTTGCCCCAGACCGGCGATACCGGCACGGATCCCGACCGGCACATTTCGCATCGTCATGGAGATAATCACGATTGCCGCCGTCCCGGTTAAATAGAACGGAGAATCGTTAAAGGCGAGGATGTAAGACACACCCGCCACGGTTCCCGGCACCGCGAAGCAGAGCATCGTGGTAAATTCGATGGTCTTTTTGCCGCGGAATTCCTGGCGCACCACAATGTAGGCGATCAGCAGGCCGAGCACGGCGGTGATTGGTGCGGCAATCCCGGCGTAGAGCAGGGTATCGAGCAGTGAAGGCCATGCGCCGTCATTCATGCCCTGACCGAACAGCTTGATAAAGTTATCCAGGGTTAAGGTGTAATCCACGCCCCAGTTCACGGTAAAGCTGCCGTAGAAGATGCTGCCGTACAGTACCAGGTTGAAGACAACCCAGATGGTGAGGAAGGTGGTGACAAACGCAACCAGCGCGGCAGGCAGCGGCTGTACATCACCGCGGTAAGATTTACCGGACACCGTGACATAAGAACGTTTGCCGATCCACATATACTGCACACAGAAGACCAGCAGCGAGAAGACCAGCAGGGAGGCGCCGAGGGTACTGGCCGCCTGATAATCGAGCTGGGAGCCGGTGATATAGAAGTAAATCTGGGTGGCAAGCACGTCAAAGTTACCGCCGAGGACCAGCGGGTTACTGAAGTCTGCCAGTGACTGTACAATCACAATCAGGAAGGCGTTAGCCAGCGCCGGTTTCAGCAGCGGCATAAAGACGTTGAAGAACGTCTGGAAACGGTTGGCGCGCAGGGTGTAAGACGCTTCTTCCAGCGACGGGTGAATGGTTTTGATGGCACCGTCGAGGATCATAAAGGACATCGGCGTAAAGGCGAGCACCTGGGCCAGCCAGATCCCGGTAAAGCCGTACAGCCAGTTGGTATTTTCCAGCCCCGCATAAGTGGCGAGGAATTCGGTCACATAACCGGAACGTCCCATCATCAGGGTGACACCCAGGCCGACAATAAACGGCGGGGTGACAATCGGCAGGATGGAGAACACTCGGCCGATAATTGCCGAGCGTTTTGCGATACGGCTGGTATAAATCGCCAGAATCAGACCGAAGAAGGTACAGCCCGCACCGACTGCCAGTGAGAGCATCACGGAGTTCCAGATGACCTGCACAATATGGGACTGTGTGAGAATCGACACAAACGCGAACGGCGCGAAATCCCCGTTATTGTCGGTGAACATCGGGATAAAAATCGCGACACTCGGGAATACAATAAACAGCGCAATCAGCCCGACCACCGCAATCAGTGAGCCGATAACAAACTGGTCGCCGCCCAGCCATTCCAGGCGTTTGAGGGCGAGGGTCATAATCATGCCGAGCGAGATAAACAGCACAATGGCGGAATAGCCGAGACCTTTTCCTTCCCATACGGCGCTGACTACCGCCACCACTGCCGTCAGAACGGCTACCGCAATATCGGTATAGTGGCGTCCGCGCTGGTCGCGGGAAGCCGGTGTCAGTGAGCGGAAAAACAGTACTGACGGCAGCAGATACCAGAGCCAGCTGACATTCAGCCCGTGCCAGCCGTAAGCGGCAAGAATTTCATCTGATGTGGAGTCGGTTAAACCATAATCCAGGCTCCAGGACGGCAGCAGGGCAAAGCCCAGCCACGCGATCAGCAGCCATAAGAAGATGGAATCCCGTCCCTGTTTTGAAGGCAGAGTCAGGGTTTCAGACATTAAAGAATCTCCCTTGCCCGTCTTCATTCAGGAGAATGAGACAAGACAATATAATTATTATAATAAAAACAAGACCGCGCGGCAGAACACCGCGCGGCAGACAACATTACTTACTCATTTTGACTTCGGTGACCCACTTGTTGATCAGATTCTTACGGGTTTCAGCATCACCGTATTTATCCATATCGTAGTTGATCAGTTTCAGATCAGAGAGTTTCAGTGACATTGGTGAGGATTCAGCCGTGGTATTGGTCAGGATCTGGTAAGATTTACCCTCTTTCCAGCTGATTTCCTGGGCTTCTTTGGACAGCACGAAATCCACGAACAGTTTGGCGTTGTCCATGTTACGGGCATTTTTCAGGATACTGATACCACCGATTTCATAACCGGTTCCTTCACACGGGGAAATTAACTCCAGCGGTGCACCGTTTTCCACTTCCAGGGAATAGTCGTGCAGGAAGCCGATACCGATAGCGGATTCACCACGGGCGGCGTTACGCGCAGGGGCAATACCGGATTTGGTGTACTGGGAGATATTGCTGTTGAGTTTTTTCAGGTAATCGAATGCCTGATCGGTGCCCCACAGCTGGTCAAATGTCGCCAGCGCAGTGTAAGCCGTACCGGAGCTCTGCGGGTCAGCAATCTGGATTTCGCCTTTGTATTCCGGCTTGGTCAGATCTTTCCAGCAGGTCGGGATTGGCAGGCCTTTCTCTTTCAGACGATCTTTGTTCACACCAAAACCTAAGATGCCGACATAAACCGCAGAAGAGTAGTTGCCTTTGCGTTGGGCCGGATCACGGAACTGCGGCATGATCTGATCTAAATTCGGGGATTTGTACGCCTCCAGCAGATCCATCTCACCCGCCTGTGAATGCGGATCTAATGTACCACCGTACCAGACGTCAGCCTGCGGGTTACGTTTTTCCGCTTCGATCTTGGCCAGGGTGCTGCCGGAACCGTTACGGACAAATGTGGTTTTCACATCGTATTTTTTGGCGAAAGCCTGTGTTTCAGCTTCACACATGGCGTTGGTCGCGCTGCAGTAAACCACCAGACGACCGGCGGCATTAGCGGATGTGGTAACAGCAGCCAGTGATAAACCGGCGGCAGCGAGAGCAGAGAGGGTCTTGAGTTTCATTATCAGTTCATTCCTTATTATAGGGTTCTGTCATCGGAGAGTGAAACAGAGCCTGCCAGATGTTCCCGCTTGCTGACATTAGCTATCAGCAGCGGCATCAGCAGTAATCCCGTCAGTGCCGCGGCACTGGTCAGCAGGGTAAACATGCCCTGCCAGCCGTAATGTGCCATGACCTGTGCGAGCGGCCACCCGGCCATTGCCGCCCCTAAGTAGGCGTAAAGACCAAGGTAACCCGTTACCGTACCGGCGGCTTTTTTATGGCAATATTCTGTCGCCGCCAGTCCGATTAACATTTGCGGCCCGAATACAAAAAAGCCGGTACTGAAGAAACACGCCGCCAGCAGTCCGTAGTGATGAATCGGTATTAACCACAGGGCGCTGACAGCAATAAACAGGCCGAGGGAAAACAGCAGAATCATCGGGGCGCGCTGACCACGGAATAAAATATCCGACCCCCAGCCCGCACAGACCGCACCCAGCAAACCGCCCAGTTCAAACAGTGACAATGTGGCATTGGCACTGAGCAGATTGCTGCCGTGTGTTTCGGATAACCACAGGTTTCCCCAGTCATTGATCGCCATCCGGATGAGATAAACGAGAATGTAGGAGAAACCGAGTAACCAGATCATCCGGTTACATAAAATTGTATCTTTCAGGATCACCCGCATCGGCAGCGGCGGGGATAACTGCTCCTGACGCAGTTCTGACGGGTCATGCCGCCATTGCCCGACACTCGGTAATCCCTCTTCCTGCGGCGTGCCGTGCAAGCGGCTGCACAGCCACAGGCCGGTCACCATCCCGATAATACCCGGCACTATCAGGGCGGTCTGCCAGCTGTAACGGGTTGCCAGCCAGGCGGTCAGCAGCGGCAGGGTAATGCCGCCGAGGCTGATGGAGATATTCCACAATCCCCACCAGAAGCCGCGTTCATTGCGCGAATACCAGTGTGTCAGGATGCGCGCGCACGGCGGCCAGCCCCAGCCCTGGAAAAACCCGTTCAGTGTCCAGACAATCAGCAGGGCAGGAAATGACAGGCACCAGGCAAAGACAATATTCAGCACGCCGGTCATAAACAGCCCGGCGCCCATAAACCAGCGGTAACCGGTGATATCGTGGAAAATCCCCGATACAAATTTTGAGATGCCGTAACTCAGGTAAAATGCGGTCGCTATCAGGCCGATATCGCTTTTATCGAGATGCAGTTCTGTCTGCATCACCGGCATCACAAAGTTAAAGCTCTTGCGGGTCAGATAAAACGTGGCGTAACCGATTATCATCGATAACATCAGTTTATTGCGCCAGAATCGATAGGTTTTATCCATGGTTTTGGTCTGTTTTCCGGCCATTACGTTATGTCCCGTTCAGGCTGCAAATGTAATCAATCTGTCAATAAAAAGGATGAGAGAAGGTAGTAGATGACTAGGAATAAGTCTTAGTTTTCGTGATTTTCATCAGAAAATGTGGGCAGGTTAACAATAATCCGGGTCCCGCCGGTGGTGGTCAGTGTCCAGTCGCCGCCGAGTGCCCTGACCCGTTCCTCAATACCGCGCAGACCAAAGCCGCCGCGGCGTTTGCTCTCCGGGATACCGATACCGTTATCTGAGACGTGAAGCTGTATCGTGTCACGTTGCTGTCTCAGTATGATGAGGATGTGGGTGGCGCCGGCATGCTTGCTGATGTTATTTAACAATTCCTGCACAAGCCGGTAAAGCGTGAACAGCACAGTTTCATTTTCCGGCGGCTGTTTCAGTTCATAATGAAACTCGCACTGAATGCCGTTTTCCCCGAACGCAAATTCCGTAATCAGATGGCGCAGCGCATTTTCAAGAGACATTTCACTCAGCACCGGCGGACGCAGTTCCCGTAAAAGCTGGCGGGTGGATTGATGAATTTTCTGTGCCAGTTCATTGATTTGTGCCGCCGCACGGCTGCTTTGCGGATCCGGCGCGGTTTTTCTGACCAGCATAGACTGGATCTGAATCGCCGTGATGTTCTGGCCGATTTCATCATGCAGCTCGCGGGCAATCGCTTTTTTGACATCCTCTTCCGTATGCACCAACTGCTGCATCAGGTCACGCCGCGCCTGTAATTCCTGCTCCAGCCGTTCGCGGTAGCGCTGTAAATTACGCGACAGCTGCTGCTGACGGCTGATGGCAATCCCGAGGCCGATACCAATCAGTGCCTGGGTGCTCATAAACATCTGCAATTCCTGTAAATCGGCAAATGCGCCGTTAAACTGGCGGGCAAAGGTGATGATCAGACTGCCGAGCAGGGCAGAGAGCACGCCGCCCTGCCAGCCGTAGCGGTAGGCCATAAAGACATTGGGGATAAACACCAGCAGCACCAGCAGGCGCTCAATTTCCGGGGTAAAAAAGAGCTGGGCGCTGAGCCCGGCCAGACAGAACAGAAAACACCACATCAGCAGCGAAGTGCGCAGCTGCGGATCCGGCGTGCCGTAATCCAGGATCAGGCGGAAATGCTGTTCATGGAGATATTCATAGATCAGATAGACAAATGGTGTCAGAAGGATACCGCCGGTCAGCGTGGTGAGGAAAATCTGAGTCACACTCAGCGGCGTCAGCAGACTGAACACCAGGGTATGCAGCAGGCTGTTGATACCGACACCGGCGATCAGCAGTAACAGGCGCTGCCAGTAAAGGGTGTAGCGCCACCAGGTGGTCTGGATAATAAAAGCGGTGATAAGGCTCAGCAGCGGCGACAGCAGGATCACCGGCTGTGACAGCAGCTGTTCCTGTGCCAGCCAGATATTCAGCAGCAGCTCCGCCAGCAGCAGGGTCGGCCAGAAGCGCCGCCACAGCAGGATCATCAGCGCCAGCCGCAACCCTTCCGGCAGGAAAAAGGCGGACAGCACACTGTTCTGACTGAGGTAAAAACCGATGATCCACAGACCAATCCAGGTCAGGGAATAGGTAAACAGCAGAAATACCGACTGTAACAGCAGACGAGCGCCGCGCCTCATGGCCTATTGTCCCGCAATAAGGTGGTGCGCCAGGGCAAAATGAACCAGATCGATCGTGCTGTCGCACTGCAGTTTGCCCAGCACATTGGCGCGGTGGACATGCACAGTTTTATGGCTGAGTTCGAGTTTATCCGCAATCGCCCGCACACTCATCCCGGCCACCAGCAGATCAAACACCTCACGTTCACGCGGGGTCAGCTCTTCCAGCGCCCGGTTTTCCGGCGGTGACTGGCGCAGTGCACGCATGGCATCCGCACACAGATAGCAGCCGCCCTGATGCACGGAACGCACAGCCTGAACCAGCTCTTCCGGGCCGCAGCGTTTGGTGAGATACGCACTGGCACCGGCGTCCAGAGCGCTCTGCACAAAGGCCGGGGTATCATAAATACTGAGAATGATGGTACGGAAGGAGGTTTTGCGCTCCCGCAGACGGGCGAGCAGCTGTAATCCGTTTTCATCCGGCATGGAAATATCCATGATCACCACATCAATATCCGGACGGGTCAGTGCGGGCCAGGCTTCCGCCGCACTGGCATATTGTCCGGCGATGGTAATATCCGGCTCCAGTGTCAGGAGCTGGGCGAAACCGGATCGCACAACTACATGGTCATCGATGAGCGCTATTTTTATCATGTCCGGACAGCGTATTATCAGCAGAAAGGGATCAATTATTGACAGAGGTTATATCAATATAGCGGGTGATAATCGAGGATATTCATACAGAAATCCGCTCCCCGGCTGTTTTTTTACCGCTTAACCGATTCGGTTGCAGGTAAATTATTTCACATAGGCAAGCAACGGCAGTGAATCACGGGCCAGTGCGGTGCATTTGTAGTTTTCCGGCAGCTTTATATGTTTGATGTCGAAATAGTTCTCTTTATTCATTTCCGCCATCTGCCGGGTATCATAATTGCTCATATCCCAGCGGTTACTTTTGGCAAACAGTAAGATCGCTTTTTCGATACGGGCATTCGGTAAATCCCCGTAGCCGCAATCATTTTTCAGATAAATAAAAACCGCAGTCAGTCCGGCGAGGTCTTCAGCCTGTGACGGCGTCAGCGCTTTCGCGGGCAGGGAAAGCAGCAGGGCACAGCTGAATAAAGCGTGAATGAATATTTTCATAGTAAGTAGTTTACCGGTGGCGCCTGTCAGTTTATGTGAAGATTTTAATAGTTTTGTCGCGAATGTCATCCGCTGACTAAAGTGGTGTAAAGCCCTTATTCCGGAGAAGGGAATACATTGACCTTGCCCTTAGGGCAGGGTTTAGCCTGCGCTATAACAGAACCCAATCATTTTGTCATAGCATATCACCACTGATGATAAAGGAAGCATATCATGCAACGACGCGATTTTTTGAAATATAGCGCATTCTTAGGTGCTGCCACGATGCTGCCGGCATGGAGCCGGTTTGCTTTTGCGGCACAGGAACGCCCGGCTCTCGGTATTCCGCCCCTGTTAACAGCGGATAATGCCCAAAAAATCACCCTGAATATTCAGCAGGGGAAAATGGCGTTTATTCCCGGCAAAACCACCCAAACCTGGGGATATAACGGTGATTTACTGGGCCCGGCACTGAAACTGCGGCGCGGTAAACCGGTGACGGTGGATATCGTCAATAAACTGCCGGAAGCGACCACTGTTCACTGGCACGGTCTGGAGATCAGCGGAGAGCAGGATGGCGGGCCGCAGGCCATTATCGCCCCGGGCGGCACCCGCACGGTCAGTTTCACGCCGGATCAGCCGGAAGCCACCTGCTGGTTCCACCCGCACACCCACGGCAAAACCGGCCATCAGGTCGCGATGGGACTGGCCGGGCTGGTGCTGATTGAGGATGACAATACCGCTTCAACCGGCTTGCCGGGTGAGTGGGGCATTGATGATATCCCGGTGGTATTGCAGGATAAGCGTCTGACTGCAGACGGCGAAATTGATTATCAGCTGGATGTGATGTCAGCGGCGGTCGGCTGGTTTGGTGACACTATGCTCACCAACGGTGCGGTTTACCCGCAGCATATGGCCCCGCGCGGCTGGTTGCGTCTGCGGCTGCTCAACGGCTGTAACGCCCGCAGTCTGCAGATGGCAGCCGGTGACGGGCGTCCGCTGTATGTGGTCGGCAGTGACGGCGGCCTGCTGGCCGAACCGGTAAAAGTGCAGGAGCTGCCGATGCTGCCGGGGGAACGGTTTGAAGTGCTGGTGGATACATCAGACGGAAAAGTCTTTGATATTGTCACCTTGCCGGTTCGTCAGATGGGGATGACTCTGGCACCGTTTGATGCTCCGCTGCCGGTGCTGTCCATCCGCCCGACTCTCGATGCCGCGCGTGGTAAGCTGCCGGATGTGCTGGCAGCCATGCCTGCCCTGATCGAGACCTCCCGTCTGCCGGTGCGTGAGTTCCGTCTGATGATGGATATGCGCCTCGACATGCAGGGCATGATGATGCTGACCGACAAATACGGCCCGCAGGCGATGGCCGGGATGGGCATGCACGGCGGCATGGGCGGCCATATGAGCGGCGGACACATGGGCGGAATGAATAATAATGGTATGGGGCGCGGTATGCGCGGCGGCCACTGTGGCTCCGGTGAGGTTGATCTGATGAATGCCAACAGTATCAACGGCATCCCGTTCTCCATGACCGAAAGTGCCTTTGATGTGAAACAGGGGCAGGCGGAGCGCTGGATTATCTCCGGTGTCGGCGACATGATGCTGCACCCGTTCCATATTCACGGTACCCGTTTCCGTATTCTCAGCGAGGGCGGACGCACACCTGCGGCCCACCGGCAGGGCTGGAAAGATATGGTGCGGATCGAAGGCAATGTCAGCGAAGTGCTGGTGAAATTCGACCATCCGGCCACCAATGCGCATCCGTTTATGGCGCACTGTCACCTGCTGGAACATGAAGATACCGGTATGATGACCGGCTTTACTGTCACGGCCTGAATATAAAATTAACCGTCGACAATCCGCGTCAGTCATGGCGCGGATACTGTTTATCTGTCCGTGGTATGCTAAACTAACGCGCTTTCTGACCGGTATTAAACCGGGTTTAATGCCGAACCACTGAAACAGCGTACCGTTGACGACAAAAAAATCATGAAGAAACACACCTTAGATACAATGATCTCCGAAGCTGAGATTCAGCAGCGCGTTGCCGATCTCGGCAGCGAAATTTCCGCACACTATCGTCACAGCAACAAAGAGCTGGTCTTAGTCGGGTTACTGAAAGGATCTTTTATTTTTATGGCCGACCTGTGCCGTAAAATTGATGTTCCGCATGAAGTCGATTTTATGACGGTATCCAGTTACGGCAGCGGCACCTCGTCCACCCGTGATGTGAAAATTGTCAAAGACCTGGACGAAGATATCCGCGGCAAAGACGTGCTGATCGTGGAAGATATCATTGATTCCGGCAATACACTGCACCGCGTGCGCGACATTCTGTCTCTGCGCGGCCCGAACTCTGTGGCTATCTGCACCCTGCTGGATAAACCGTCCCGCCGTGAAGTGGATGTGCCGGTTGACTGGGTCGGCTACGCAATCGAAGACAAATTTGTGGTCGGTTACGGCATCGACTACGCCCAGAGCTACCGCCACCTGCCGTATATCGGCCATGTGACACTGCTGGAAGAGTAATGTGTCCGGTTGTGAATATAAAAACGGCACCCAAAGGTGCCGTTTGCTTTTACGGTGATCAGGACGACGGCATATTTGAAAGTTTGGCCACGGCCTGGCGGTAAGCCAGTTCCATTTTTTCGCGGCTGTCAGAGCTGATATCCAGATCATGCAGCAGGCCGTTGTTAATCCCGTAGATCCAGCCGTGGATCATCACACGCTGGCCGCGTTTCCACGCTGCCTGCATAATGGTGGAGTGACCCAGGTTATACACCTGTTCCACCACGTTCAGTTCACACAGACGGTTGATGCGGTCCTGTGGTGCGAGTTCGCCCAGCAGGGAGCTGTGCTGATACCAGATATCACGGATATGCAGTAACCAGTTGTTGATAAGCCCCAGTTCGGTGCCCTCAATCGCGGCCTGAATACCACCGCAGTTGTAGTGACCGCAGACGATAATATGTTCAACCTGGAGCACATCCACGGCATACTGGATGACGGACAGGCAGTTCAGGTCGGTATGGATGACAAGGTTTGCCACATTACGGTGAACAAACAGATCGCCCGGTGCTGCTTCGATCAGTTTTTCAGCGGGAACACGGCTGTCGGAGCAGCCGATCCAGAGAAAACGCGGCTTTTGAGCCTGTGCTAACTCTTTGAAAAATTCCGGATCTTTTTCGTTTACAGATTCGGACCACTGTTTGTTATTGGCAAACAGCTCTTCGATTTTTTTCATCATGACGGATAGCCTGTTGCAGATCCTTTAGCTAGAATCTTTTGTATAAAAAATTTAAATTTTAATAAATTGTTATTAAATAATTTCAGCAAAGAAGACAAATTGTCAAGAACCGATTCCGGTTCGCAGGTATTATTTCGGTTTATATTGCACCCAAATTTCTAAATTAAAAAGGTATTTTTCTGTTATGACCTATGCACTGGAAATATCACAATTAACCAAGCAGTATGCCGGAGGCGTGCAGGCTTTACGGGGAATTGACCTGAAAGTCAGTGCCGGCGATTTCTACGCCCTGCTGGGTCCGAACGGCGCGGGAAAATCCACCACCATCGGGATCATCAGTTCACTGGTGAACAAAACCGGCGGCAAAGTCTCCGTGTTCGGTTATGACATCGATACCGACCTGGTTTTAGCCAAACGTCAGCTCGGCCTGGTACCGCAGGAGTTTAACTTCAACCCGTTTGAGACCGTACTGCAGATTGTCTTACAGCAGGCGGGCTATTACGGGGTGCCGCACAAACTGGCGCAGGAGCGGGCGAAAACCTACTTAACGCAGCTGGATTTGTGGGAAAAACGTGATGAGCGCGCGATGCGTCTGTCCGGCGGGATGAAGCGCCGGCTGATGATTGCCCGCGCACTGATGCATCAGCCGAAACTGCTGATCCTCGACGAACCGACCGCCGGGGTGGATATCGAACTGCGCCGCTCCATGTGGGGGTTCCTCAAAACCCTGAATGCGCAGGGCACCACGATCATTCTCACCACGCACTATCTCGAGGAAGCGGAAATGCTGTGCCGCAATATCGGGATTATCCAGCACGGTGAACTGGTGGAAAACACCAGTATGAAAGCGCTGCTCGGTAAGCTGGAATCGGAAACCTTTATCCTCGATCTGGGCTCGAAAAACCCGCTGCCGCAGCTTGAGGGTTATACATTCCGGCTGACTGACACCTCAACGCTGGAGGTGGATGTCCGCCGTGAACAGGGGCTGAACGGTGTTTTTGCCCAGCTGAATGCGCAGGGCATTGATGTGTTAAGTATGCGCAACAAAGCGAACCGGCTGGAGGAATTATTTGTGCATCTGGTGAATCATGATTTGGAGGCTGCAAAATGATGTCGCTGTACTGGGTGGCGCTGAAAACAATCTGGCGCAAAGAAATCACCCGTTTTATGCGGATTTGGATCCAGACGCTGATCCCGCCGGTGATCACCATGTCACTCTATTTTATTATTTTCGGTAATCTTATCGGTAACCGGATCGGTGAAATGGGCGGTGTCGGTTACATGCAGTTTATCGTGCCGGGCCTGATTATGATGTCAGTGATTACGAACTCCTATGCCAACGTATCCTCTTCTTTTTTCGGGGCAAAATTCCAGAAAAGTATCGAGGAACTGCTGGTGGCTCCGGTGCCGACCCATGTCATTATCGCCGGGTTTGTCGGCGGTGGTGTGGCGCGCGGTGTGCTGGTCGGGATCCTGGTCACATTAGTATCTCTGTTCTTTGTGCCGTTACAGATCCACTCCTGGTTTATGATCATTGCCACGCTGCTGATGACCTCGATTCTGTTCTCGCTGGCGGGGCTGCTTAACGCGCTGTTTGCGAAAAGCTTTGATGATATCAGCATTATCCCGACGTTCGTCCTGACGCCGCTGACCTACCTGGGCGGGGTGTTTTACTCCCTGACGCTGTTACCGGCGTTCTGGCAGGCGGTGTCCAAACTGAACCCGATTGTCTATATGATCAGCGGCTTCCGTTATGGTTTCCTCGGTATCAGTGATGTCTCTCTGACCACCACCCTCGGGGTACTGAGCTTGTTTATTGCGGTGTTTTATCTGCTCACCTGGCGCCTGATTGAGAAAGGGCGCGGTCTGAGAACCTGACCCTGCTTTCTGATCATCCGCCCGGCACATGGTTGCCGGGCTTTTTGTATCTGTCCTGATTATTTTCCTGCGCTATGTAATTATTTTTCCTCGGTTTATCTCCGATTAATACAGACCTTCTCCCGTTCCTGCCACTGCCAAAGTTAAATCACAGAATTAGTATGCGTTTATCTCCTGCTGCATAGATTAATTAAATTAATGTGTTTATCGTGTGCGGGCTGGTAAAAACCGGCTGTGTACTGATGTTTAAGGATAAATTTCATTCTGTTTCATTATTACATTCGGAGATATTTTTATGGGTATCGCTACATACGACAGGGAAGACGGATGGTCGTTTATCGATGATGTGTTAAGCAGCCCGGGACGGGGTAACGGACGCTGGATTAATAATAAAATTTCATATGATGCCTTTGATGCGGGCAGTCAGATTGTCAGAGCCAATACCGGCTGGAATGGCGCGGGTGTGCTCGGGCAGCCCGCGGAAGTAACCTATTCATTCCCGACATGGGAGGGAATGTATTATAACGGCGCAGGAAACACCGGCCTGAAGGGTTTTAATGACTATCAGAAAGATCAGGCCCGTTTATCACTGCAGTCATGGGCTGATGTGGCAAATATTACCTTTAAGGAAGTGGATGCCGGCCGGGGGGAAATCTATACCAATATCACCTTTGGTTATATCAATGATAAATACACTCAGGCCTATGCCTGGCTGCCGCACACCAAAGATTATTCGGGTGATGTGGTGACCGATTCGCGGGGTTTTGATGTCTCCGGCCAGTCCTGGTACAGCTCAGAACCCGGGGCGCTGAATGTGACACCGGTGACCGGAAACTATGGCCGCCTGACATTTACCCATGAAATCGGTCATACCCTCGGGTTAAATCATCCGGGCAACTATAACGCCGGTGAAGGACGTCCTTCTTATAAAGATGCGGATTACGCCGAAGATACACGGCAGTACAGTGTAATGAGTTACTGGAGTGAAAAAATCACCGGTGCGGACCACAAAGGCTACTACGCTTCCGCGCCGCTGCTGGATGACATTACGGCGATTCAGAAACTGTACGGTGCAAATTATAACATCCGCACTGATGACACTGTTTATGGGTTTGATTCCAATACCGGGCGCGATTATTACTCTGCCCAAAATGCCACAGATAAACTTATTTTTACTGTCTGGGACGGCGGCGGTAATGACACCCTGAATTTTTCCCGTTATAAGCAGGATCAGAAAATTTCGCTGCGTGAAGGCGATTTTTCAGATGTCGGTGGCCTGACCGGCAATGTGTCAATCGCACACGGTGTGGTGATTGAAAATGCCTTCGGCGGGCGCGGAAATGATGTGATTATCGGCAATGATGCAGACAACATCCTGATGGGTAACGGCGGGAATGATGTGCTGTACGGTGGCGCCGGGCAGGATCAGCTCTGGGGCGGCACCGGGAGCGATATCTTTGTGTTCTCGGCTGTGTCGGATTCGCTGTATGACCGGCCTGACCATATCCGTGATTTCTCAACCGGGCTGGACCGTATTGATTTACAGGGACTGAATCAGAACAGCGCCGGGGAAAAATTCATTTATTTCACCGATGAATTTACCGGTGCGGCCGGGGAAGCGATGCTCCGCTATGATGACGGACTGAACCTGACAGAGTTGCTGATTAATGTCAGCGGAAATCAGTACCAGCCTGATTTTAAAGTGGATATCACCGGTATGGTGAATGTTCACACTGATTTTATCGTTTAACGCAGCAGGCGGGCGCGGCCGGTGCGGCGTCCGCAGAATTCAGGAATTCACTATGCAAATTTCCCGGTCATTATTGTTTTCGTTACTGTTATCAGGGCAGAGTGCGGCCATCAGCCTGAAAATCCCCGCCGCAGATGATCTTCAGGGCAACTGGCAGTTTACGGAGGACGGGCAGACGCTGCCGGTCGGACTCACAGCGGTTCCCGACAGCGCGGCAGACGGGTTTCAGCTGCATTTCACGGCACAGCCGCAAATAACGGCCTGGCGCCCGGCGCCGGACGGCATTGCGTTTCTTACCGCAGACGGCACCACACGTTATTTCTTTTCCGCTGAAGCCCCCGGCCGTTACCGCGCGGAAATCTGGCATGAAAATGGCGCCTGTCTTCTGAAAGAGTAATTACCTCTCTTTTTTACCTGGTGAACAATATTATCAATCCCGGCAGACATGCCGGGCGGAGTCCCTGTGTATGCTTTCCGGGAAAACCAGAAATGACATTACGGCATTTATTGCCGCCCGCAAGTCCCTGTTTACCTCACTGGCATTATTCAGCGGACTGATTAATCTGCTGATGCTGGTGCCGTCTGTGTATATGCTGCAGGTGTACGACCGCGTTCTGCCCTCCGGCAATGAAATGACGCTGCTGATGCTGACGCTGATAATGGCCGGATTACTGGCACTGACCGGCGGTCTCGATTATTTGCGCAATATGCTGGTGATCCGCATGAGTAACCAGTTTGATCTGGCGCTGAACAGCCGGGTTTATGATGCGGCGTTTCAGGCAAAGCTGCACCGCACGCCGGGGCACCTGCCGTTACAGGCACAGACCGATCTGATGATCCTGCGCCGTTTTATCACCGGCAACGGTATTTTTGCTTTTCTCGATCTGCCCTGGTTTCCGCTTTATCTGCTGGTGATTGCCCTGTTTAATCCGTGGCTCGGGTTGTTTGCCTGTGGCGGTGCCGTCGTGCTGATCGTGCTCGCGCTGCTCAATGAACGGCTTTCCGGGCCGCCGCTGACCGCTGCAAACCGCTCTTCCGCCGCCGCACAGGGCATGCAGGGCAGCCATTTTGCCCATACTGAACCCGCAGAGGCGATGGGAATGCAGCAGTATTTGCGTCAGCGCTGGCTGAACCGGCACTGCGACAGCCTGAAGAAACAGACACAGGCCAGTGATTATTCAGCAAAAATCATGACAATCACCAAAACCATCCGCCTGATCCTGCAATCCCTGATGCTGGGGCTGGGCGGCTGGCTGGCGCTGGATAATACCATCTCGCCGGGCATGATGATTGCCGGGTCGATTCTGCTGGGACGCGCGCTGTCACCGGTCGAACAGGTCACAGGCGTATGGAAAAGTGCCAAAGAGAGCAGGCTGGCGTATCAGCGGATTACTGCGTTGCTGGCGGCTCACCCGCAACCACCGCAGAAGCTGGCACTGCCGGTTCCGCAGGGTAATTTGTCCGTCTCCGTGATGCAGGCGGGTTATCCCGGCGCTGACACACCGCAGCTGCACAATTTGCATTTCAGCCTTGTACCGGGGGAGGTGCTGGGGATCATCGGTCCGTCAGGTGCCGGAAAATCGGCACTGGCAAAACTGCTCGCCGGGTTATGGCCTGCAACACGCGGGGCTGTCCGGCTGGACAGGGCCGAGCTCTGTCAGCAGGACAAAGCGGTGTCCGGCAAATATATCGGTTATCTTCCCCAGGAAATTGCACTTTTTCCCGGCACAATCGCCGATAATATCGCTCGTTTCGATCCTGATGCTGATCCGGAAAATATCATCCGTGCGGCGCAACTGGCACAGGTACATGAATTGATCCTGCAACTGCCGCAGGGCTATGAAACCCTGACCGGGGCAGACGGCACCGGCCTTTCCGGCGGTCAGCGGCAGCGGATCGCCCTGGCGCGGGCACTGTACGGCTCACCGGCACTGATCATTCTGGATGAACCCAATGCCGCGCTGGATGATGCCGGGCTCAGTGCGCTGTTAGCTGCCATGGATACGCTGAAAAAACAGGGAAAAACCATTGTGCTTATTACTCACCATAAACCGCTGCTATCCGTGACGGACAAGCTGTTGCTGCTTACAGGCGGACGGATGCAGCTTTTTGGCCCGGCGGAGAAGGTCATTGAAACACTTAATAATCAGGCGGGTAAAAATAATGATCACTAAATGGTTATCTGCGGCGCCGGGGGTAAAAACCGATACCGGCGGGTATCAGCGCGCGGGGAAATATGGGGTTGTCCTGGGCCTTGCCGGTTTTTTGTTGTGGGCGGGATTTGCACCGCTTGATCAGGGCGTTGCCGCATCAGGAACGGTTGTGATTGCCGGTAATATCAAGCAGGTGCAGTCTCCGGCGGATGGCGTGATTTCTGAGATTTATGTGCAAAACGGCCAGCGGGCGGAAAAAGATCAGGTGCTGGTACGGCTGCGTCCGGTGCAGTCTCAGGCTCAGGCAGTATCGCTGGCAGAGCAGCTCGACAGCACACTGCTGATACAGCGGCGGCTGGAGGCAGAGCTGCGTGGTGAAGCGGCATTTACCCCGGCGGCGGATGATGTCTTTTATGCGCCGCCCGTGTATGGCCGGGCACAGTTACAGGCGCAGAATGCACTGCTTACAGACCGGCGGCTTGAACTGGAGAGTGAGATTCAGGCCCGCCGGGTCACGGTCGACGGCCTGACGCAGCGGCTTATCACTCTGCGGGAGATTGCCCGCAGCACTGCGCAACAGGCGGACAGCCTGACGGCACAGGCGGCAAATCTTAAATCGCTGGCGGATGAGGGGTATCTGCCGCGCCATCGCTATCAGGAAATTCGCCGGGAAAGTGCGGCACTGCGCAATCAGGCGGATGACACCCGGTTACAGATAAGCCGTGCAGAGGAAGAAAAAGCCGCGCAGACAGAGCAGATCACACAGCGGCGGGCAGCTTTTCACGGCGGGATCCGCGAGGAGTTATCACGTTTGTCAGTTCAGCGCAGTGAGCTGAAAAAACAACAGATTATCGAAAACGAGCGGCTGGAACAGCATGTCATTACCGCGCCGGTGACCGGTACTGTTATGGATGTGTCCGTGTTTACCGCAGGCGGTGTGGTGAAAGCCGGGGAAAAACTGATGTCGGTGGTGCCGGAACAACAGACGCTGATTATTGAAGGTAAATTATCACCGCAATGGATAGATAAAGTCGCTCCCGGTCAGTCTGCGGATCTGCTGTTTACCGCCTTCAATCAGAACCTGACTCCCAAACTGCGCGGCGAACTGACGATGATCTCAGCCGATCGTCTGATAAATCCGGTAAACGGGGAACCTTACTATCAGATTCAGATCGCAGTGCCGGAAACGGCGGCGGCTCAGGAGATCAAACCCGGTATGCCCGCTGAGATTTTTATCCGCACCGGTGAGCGATCACTGCTCAGTTATCTGTTTAAGCCTGTAACTGACCGGCTCTTTTTCGCGCTGACCGAGGAGTGATCCCTATGCATTCTGCAAAACGCCTTTTTGCGGCACTGTTGTGTCTGTTTTCCGCCGGTGTACAGGCGGTGACCTTGTCTGAACTCGGTCAGTCCGCGCTGAATAATGATCTGTCATTCCGTGCTGCGGGAAAGGCTTATGAGGCGGAACAGGCGGAGGTTGCCGCCGGGAAATCGCACCTGCTGCCGTCCGTCGGGCTGAGTTATCAGAACACGCCGTATAACCGGCTGACACAGCGGGCACCGGTGACCTCTCAGCGGCATTACAGCAGCCATTCCCTCAACCTGGTGGTGACACAGCCGCTGTTTGATTACACAGCATACCATCAGTACCGGGCAGCACAGATACGCGGTACTGCCGCAGAGAGCCGCTTGCAGATACAACAGGCAGAGCTTATCAACCGGCTGGTCTCTGCGTATCTGAACCTGGCCTGTGCTCTGGAACTACAGAAAACAGACCGGCTCCGGCTGGCACTGAATACTGCTCAGCTGGGGGCTGCACAGCGCCTTTTGCAGCTCGGGGAGGGCACTGTGACAGAGGTTGAATCCGCCCGTGCCCGTCTGCGGCAGCGTCAGGCGCAGCTCGCGGAAACAGAAGCGGAAAGCCTGCATGCGCTGCTGATATTGTCTGATCTTACCGGTCTGCCGCAGCTGCGGATGCAGGATCTTCCGGCACTGAAAGCGGGGGATTTCCGGTTACCGCACCTGAATGACGGTGATTATGCGGCTCAGGAACAGCAGATGCAGGCAGTGCATCCGGAAATCAAAGCGGCACAACAGGAAACCTCACTGGCAAAAGCGGCGGCAGAGGTACAGCGCGGGGCGTTTATGCCGTCGGCACAGCTCTTTGCTGCCTGGTCAGATACCCGATCGGACAGCAATGATACTGTCGGTCAGCGTTACCGTAATCTCAGTGCCGGGATCCATCTTTCAGTTCCGCTGTTCAGCGGCGGAAAAGATCTGGCGGGGATGCGCAAGGTGTCTGCTCAGATTCAGCAGGCGCAGTATGAACAGGATGCACTGGTACAGACACTCCGGCGTGACCTGGCGCGTCAGTATCAGGTGTTCCGCCACAGCGGCATACAGCTGGCGGCGCTGGAGCAGGCCGCAGCGGCTGCGCGGTTACAGGTAACGGCGGCGGAAAAAGGGTATGCGGCGGGGCAGAACAGTCAGCCGGAGGTGGCACATGCCCGGGATCAGTATTATCAGGCGGAGCAGGAGCTGATAAAAGCCCGCTATGACGGGCTTCTGGCCTGGTTCCGGCTGCGTCATTACAGCAGCGCGCCGGAAACCGGGCTTTTCAGGCAGATTGAGGACTATTTTACAGTGACGGAGAGGCCGTCTCACTGACCGCCGGGTTCGGCATGTTGACATGCAGGCAGTCGATCAGGCGGATATTTCCCAGCCAGGCGGAGGCCAGAATCACCGCCTTCTCACTGTTGACGCGCACCGCTTCCAGGTCATCAGCATCACAGATTTCCAGGCTGATATCGCGGAATCCGGCACGGCTTAAATCATCACGGGCATTATCCAGACTTTCGGCAATAGCACTCGGGCGTTCACGGATCATATCCGCGAGGGTCTGCATAACCTGATACAGACGCGGCGCCGCCTCTTTTTCCTCTTTATTCAGCAGGGTATTGCAGGAGCTGAGTGCCAGCCCGGTTTTTTCCCGGACGGTCGGAATGGTGGCCAGTGCGATATCATAATTCAGGTCACGGATCAGACGGCGGATAGTCAGGAAACGCGGATGGTCATTGGTGCCGAAGAAAACGATATCCGGCTGCACCAGATTGAACAGCTTGCACATCACGGTGGCGATACCGCGCAGACGGGTGCGCTGATGCGGCTCATCACACTGACTGAGCAGCGGCGGTACCATCACCTGAGTCTGGTGAGCCAAACCGTGCGGATAGACATCACTGACCGCCGGGGCATACACCAGATCCACCTGCGCTTTGCTCAGTTTTTCGCAGTCTGCCTGGAGAGTGCGCGGGTAGCGCTGCAAATCATCTTCGCGGGGGAACTGGAGCGGATTCACAAAGACAGACACCACGACAACATCCGCCTGGTTACGGGCTTCTTTTATCAGTGCCAGGTGGCCGTCATGCAGGTTTCCCATTGTCGGGATAAACGCAACACGTTTGCCGTCAGTCCGCAGACGGGCAATCTCTTTGCGCAGGATCAGCGCAGTTTCAATAATCCGCATCAGTGTCTCCTTGTCTGTCTGTTGAGCAGAAAGTTCAGCGTACCGGCTCTGATGATGACCAGAGGCCAAGCCCGTTTTCCGGGGTGCGGGCAACAACCGCCGCAAGTGGTTCGCCGTCCGGCAGAATCAGCCCGGGGGCGATTTCAGCCAGCGGGTACAGCATAAATTCACGCACTTTCAGGCCGTAATGCGGCACGGTCAGCCGCGCATCACTGATGACCATATCACCAAACAGCATGATATCTAAGTCTAACGTGCGGGGACCCCAGCGCTCATCCTTGCGGACACGGCCGTGCGCCAGTTCGATAGCCTGGGTGGCATCGAGCAGCTGGTGCGGTGTCAGGTCAGTTTCCAGCAGAACAGCCGCATTAAGATAATCAGGCTGTCCGGCAGGTCCCATCGGCGCGGTGCGGTAAAAAGCGGAGTGGCGCACCAGGCGGCTTTGCGGGACAGCTCCCAGCGCGGCAATCGCCCGGTTGACCTGATCCAGCGGGTCGGCAAGATTACTGCCGATCGCAATATAGACCGGAATCATGATTCACTGTTTCCGTTACCCTGACGGGCACGCGGATGGCGGCGGCGCGGGCGCGGACGGCGTTTGACCGGATCACTGCCCAATTCTGTTACCATAGAGCGCTGCTGCGGGGCATTCGCCTGCTGGAAATCTGCCCACCAGTGAGCCAGTTCCTGTAACTCATGACGGCCTTCCACATTCGCACGCAGTTCGAGCAGGTCAAAGGCGGCGCGGAATTTCTGATTTTCCATCAGACGGATCGCGCGTTTGCCCTGACGGCGCGGCAGACGTAACTGTAACTGCCAGATATCACGCATAGTGGTGGTCAGGCGTTTCGGAATAGCAATCGCGCGGCACTGTTCATCCAGGATGTCATTAATGGCAATCGCGAAGGCTTCGTAATAGGCGAGCCCGCTCTCCTGGGTCAGTTTTTCCGCATGTTCGCACAGCGGATACCACAGCATCACGGCAAACAGGAAGGCCGGATTGACGCGCTGATCGTTATGAATACGGTAGTCGGTATTTTTCAGTACCTGATCCACGATACGGGACAGCGGGGTGTCCGGGTTCTCTTTCAGCGGCCCGGCAACCAGCGGGAACAGCATATCCAGCAGATCGTATTCACGTAATAATTCAAACGTACGGTGTCCGTCACCGGCCTGTAATAACTTGAGAACTTCCTCGAACAGACGCGCAGGCGGGATATCACGCAGCAGTGTGCTCAGCGTGCGGATAGGCGCGGCGGTCTCCGGTTCGATGGTCATATCCAGTTTGGCGGCAAACCGGATGGCGCGCAGCATACGCACCGGGTCTTCGCGGTAACGGGTTTCCGGATCGCCGATCAGACGGATAATGCGCTGCTGTAAATCCGCCAGCCCGCCGACGTAATCACGGACGGTAAAATCAGCCACGCTGTAATAAAGGCTGTTAATGGTGAAATCGCGGCGGACGGCATCTTCTTCAATGGTGCCGAAAATATTATCGCGCAGCAGCATGCCGTTTTTGCCCTGCTGAGAGCGGGCTTTGCCGTCATTAGCCGGTTCGTTATTGTCATGCGGACCACGGAAGGTCGCGACTTCGATAATATCCGGGCCGAACATAATGTGAGCCAGACGGAAACGGCGGCCGACCAGACGGCAGTTGCGGAACAGTTTTCTCACTTCGTCCGGCGTGGCATTGGTCGCGATATCGAAATCTTTGGGTTTGCGCTCCAGCAGCAGATCACGGACACCGCCGCCGACCAGATAGGCGTCAAAACCTGATTTATTCAGGCGGTACAGAACCTTCAGCGCATTCTCGCTGATGTCCTGACGGGAAATAGAGTGACTGTTGCGGGGAATTACCGTTGCGCTGACTGTCCCGCTGTTATCCATATTTTTTGCCGGTTTTTTGCGTTTAGCGGCAGGACGCGCGGGGGAAGCCTCACGGGGTGACGGATTCTGCGGCGTATGGTCAGCATTCGGGGCCGGCCTTTCACTGGCAGCCTCTGTGCAATCTGCCTTATTCTCGCGGGAAATCAGACTGCGACAGAACTTTGCGACTCGGTTTAAAATGGTACACCTCTGTATAACAATTAAATGATCTAAAAAATAAGCGACTAATAATATCGTACACTTGGTTTTTTGAGAATGCCTTAGCCCGGATATTGCGGAATTATTCCCTGTCCGTCACCACATCATCACGCGGTACGGCCGTAATATCCCAGTTCCGTACACTGTATGCCAGCAGTTCAGTCAGGGAAAGCGACAGCGGGTCCGTTTCCGGCAGCGGCTGCCGGAGTACCTGCAACGCCTGCCATAACAGCGGGCGCGGATCACTGAGCGGCACCGGAGTGGCATGATTTTGCTTGGAGAGTTTACGCGCCGCCGGGCCCAGCATCAACGGCAAATGCAGATAATGCGGCTCCGGCAGCCCGAGCTGGCGGTATAATGAGAGCTGATGTGAGGTGGGATACAGTAAATCCGCGCCTCTGACCACCTCTGTCACGCCCTGATAATCATCATCGAGCACCACCACCAGGTTATAGGCAAACAGCTTATCTTTGCGGAAGATAATGATATCTTCCTCTGCCGTGGCGTTATCCGTAAACACATCACCCCGCAGGCCATCGGTAAAATGGTACACCTGATGCGTCCTGATAAGCCGCAGTGCGGCGTTATCCGGCGGCAGTCCGCGCTGACGGCAGGTGCCGGGGTAATGGCCGCCGCTGTCATGGACATCATGCCGTGTGCAGGTGCAGTAATAACACAGCCCGGTGGCTTTCAGCTGTGCAATCACGTCACGGTAAGCATCATGGCGGCGCGACTGATACAGCACACCGCCGTCCCAGTGCAGGCCGTAATGGTCAAGAATACGCAGAATGGCATCCGCAGCACCCGGGACTTCACGGGGCGGGTCGATATCATCAATACGGAGAAGCCAGCGTCCGCCGAGGTGACGGGCCTGAAGATAACTCCCCAGTGCGGTCACCAGAGAGCCGAAATGAAGTGCACCGGAAGGTGATGGTGCGAAGCGGCCGGTATAACCGGGCGCTGAGCCGGCAGAATATTCCGTCATCTGTAGTGGCATAAAAACGGACGGCGCTGTCAAAGCGCCGTCTGTGGTAAATCTGTCAGCCCGCCATCTGCTTTTCGCGGATTTCAGCCAGCGTCTTACAGTCGATACATAAATCTGCGGTCGGACGCGCCTCTAAACGGCGGATACCGATTTCAACCCCGCAGGACTCACAAAAACCAAAATCGTCGTCCTCAACCTTTTTGAGGGTTTTTTCGATCTTTTTGATCAGTTTGCGTTCGCGGTCACGGTTGCGCAGTTCCAGGCTGAATTCTTCTTCCTGAGCGGCACGGTCAACCGGGTCCGGGAAGTTAGCTGCTTCATCCTGCATGTGCGTGACAGTGCGGTTTACTTCATCCCTGAGTTGGTTGCGCCATGCTTCAAGTATCAGCTTGAAATGGGCCAACTGGGCTTCGTTCATGTATTCTTCGCCTGCCTTCTCGTGATACGGCTCCACGCCGGCAATGGCAAGAATGCTCAGGGACGAGGTTTTACGTTTTTGCCCTTCTTGCATAATGCTTCTCCTACACACGCATGTCTGACAATATCCCTTAGAGGGGAAAAATAGGCCGCTATAGATAGCAGATGATTATGGATAATGCAACCCTTGCTTTCATTAGTTTTGTAAGGTGTGAAGAACAGCGTGTTTATTCACTCCGCAACTCACAAAACATCCTATTTATTATTAAAAAAATTGATATTCACCCCATGAATGCAAAGGGTATCTTTTCTCCGGCAGTGATGCCGTCCGGTGTCATCCGCATTCTGTAACAAATTACTTCAGTTCCGGACTGTGATGCCTGCTGCAAAAGTGATGAATATTTTTTATCAATGTGTGCTGCGTCCGATACGACCTCAATCCCTGAATGCAGTACAGCAAAAAACAGAACAGCACGATTTCCCGCTTCAGCAATTGCTTGTAACTCACGTAAGTGTTTTTGTCCACGTAAAGTTACGGTGTCGGGAAAATAACCGTGTCCGTTTTCCAGCAGCGTGACGGATTTCACCTCGACATAACAGGGCTTTTTCTGCGGATCGGTCAGTAAAAAATCGACCCGGCTGTTTTCACTGCCGTATCTTACTTCCTGTGCCAGCGTCTGATACCCGGCAAGTTCCGGGATTCGGTTCTGCGCAATCGCCTCAGCCACCACCCGGTTCGCCTGCATTGTATTCACACAAATCAGATGCCCGGCCTGTGTCTGCGTCAGTTCCCAGCTGTGCGGATACTTGCGCTTTGCATTGGCGGATTCGGAATACCAGACGGTATCACCCGGCGTGGCACAGCCTGTCATCGCGCCGGTATTGGCACAATGAATGGTGATGGTGCGCCCGTCCTGCGTGATAATATCCGCCAGAAAACGTTTATAACGCTGCACCAGCGTGCCCGCCTGTAACGGGGGATGAAATTCCATCGTAACTCCTGTCAATGTGACTGCACTTTTCAGGGGGCGGCAATGCTACAATGTTGCGCGTCGAAAGTTAAGCAGATAATGATGAGGTTTTTGTGACATATTCCCCCGTTTGTAACATTTATCCGGCACTCAGTACGGCACTGAAAAGTGCCCCGCAGGTGTTGTTACAGGCTCCGACCGGCAGCGGGAAATCCACTATTCTGCCGTTGCTGATGCTGAAAGACGAATCTGTCACCGGACGGATTATCATGCTGGAGCCCCGCCGTATCGCGGCCCGCAGTGTGGCGCACCGGTTGGCATCGCAGCTCGGGGAGCGTCCGGGGGAAACCGTGGGTTACCGGATGCGCGGTGAAACCAGGATCAGTGCAGCCACCCGGTTTGAGGTTGTTACAGAGGGAATTCTGGTCAGAATGTTACAGCAGGATCCGGAATTATCCGAAGTAAGCATCATTATTCTGGATGAATTCCACGAACGTAATTTGCAGGCTGATCTCGCCCTTGCGCTGCTGCTGGATGTGCAGTCCTCACTGCGTGATGATTTGCGTCTGCTGGTGATGTCCGCGACCTTAGATAATGAACAGCTGCTGTCCCTGCTGCCGCAGGCGGAGGTGATCACGGCGGAGGGGCGGGCTTTCCCGGTGGAGAGACGGTATCAGCCGCTCAGTGCGCATCAGCCTTTTATCAGTGAGGTGGCCCGGGCGGTGTTACAGCTGTATCAGCAGGAGGAAGGCTCTGTGCTGGTGTTTCTGCCGGGACAGGCGGAAATCTGCCGGTTACAGGAGCAACTGACCGGTAAAACGGATGCGGATACCCTTATCTGCCCGCTGTACGGCGCACTTTCCCTGAAAGAACAGCAGCAGGCGATTGAACCGCCGCCGCCCGGTATGCGCAAAATCGTGCTGGCGACCAATATTGCCGAAACCAGTCTGACGATTGAAGGTGTGACACTGGTGGCGGACAGCTGCCTGGAGAAAACCGTGCAGTTTGATCCGCGCAGCGGACTGACCAGGCTGGTGCGCAGCCGCATCAGCCGTTCATCGATGACACAGCGTGCCGGTCGTGCCGGACGTCTGGCGCCGGGGATCTGTCTGCATCTGTGCGGACAGGCGGAAGCCGAACGCGCTGCGGCTCACAGTGAGCCTGAAATCTGTCACAGTGATCTCGCCGGGCTGGTGCTGAACCTGGCGCAGTGGGGCTGCCGTGAGGTCTCACAGCTTGCCTGGCTTGATACCCCGCCTGCCGTGGCGGTACAGGTGGCGAAAAAACTACTGACAGAAATGGGCTGTCTTCTGCCTGACGGCGGACTGACTGCCAAAGGTGAGGCAATGGCCGCTTCCGGGACAGAGCCGCGTCTCTCTGCGTTGTGGCTTTATACCCTTAATGAAGAACCGGCACAGATATACTATGCTGCCCGGCTGATTGCCGCGCTGGAAGAGCCTTCCCGCGAAGGTAACGGTAATCTGCTGCATGATCTGACACATCCGTCCGCACGATGGGATAAGCGGGCGCAGCAGCTGTTACAGGCTGCCGGTCAGCCGGTCAGAAAACCGTCTCATGATCCGGACAACGGCTGGCTGTGCCGCACCTTATTACAGGGCTTTCCGGACAGAATCGCCGGGAAGCGCGGGCGCTCCGGCACATTTTTACTGGCAAACGGTACCGGTGCGGTAACAGATGAAAGCAGCCCGCTCAGCAATGAAGCCGGGCTTATCGCCCCGCTGATCCTGCAAAATGAGCAGCAGGCTAATGCACGGATCCTGAAAGCGGTGCCGTTTGAATTATCACAGCTGACAGAAATGGCACCGCACCTGCTGAAAAAAGAAAACCGCCTGACCCGTGATGAAAACAAAGGCAGTTGGCAGGCGTGGCAGGCGGTTACCTGCGGGCAGCTGATTATTGAGCGGAAACCACTGGCGGCACCGTCTGATGAGGTTGTCCGCGACGCGCTGCTCAGTTGGATCCGCGAACAGGGTTTATCCGTTCTGCCGCTGAATGAAGCCTGTGAGCAGTTACTTATCCGCCAGCAGCTGGCAAATGATCTGTTTCCGGAACAGCCGCTGCCGGCGGCGGATAATGATACACTGCTCGCCGGGCTGGGATCCTGGCTGTCGCCGTATCTGACCGGTGTGCGCAATCAGCAGCAGCTGGCAAAACTGGATTTATACGGCGCGCTGCGTCAGCGGATGGACTGGTCGCAGCAGCAATGGCTTGATGCACAATTCCCGCGTCATTTTGAAGTACCCACCGGCACCCGGATCCCTGTAGAATATGCGGCGGATAAACCGCCGGTGATGGCAGTCCGCATTCAGGAGATGTATGGTGTGCGTGAAACGCCGGTGGTGGCGCAGGGACGGCTGCCGGTGACGGTCAGCCTGTTATCGCCCGCACACCGCCCGATACAGGTGACAGCAGACCTGAAAGCCTTCTGGGGCGGGAGCTACCGGGAGGTGCAGAAAGAGATGAAAGGGCGCTATCCCAAACATTTCTGGCCGGACGATCCGGCAAATGCACAGCCGACAAAGCGTGTAAAAAAGTTTATGTAAATGCAAAGATAGTCTTTGTTTAACGGATTTTTACTGTGTCTGTTGCCGGAATCGGCGACAATAGCAACTGATGAAATAACCGCCTGTCCCGCCCGGCACATGATTGTGCGGCAGACAGACTGACGGGAGAGACCATGTCTGATTTTGATCGTGAACCCACCGGCCGCAGGGGCAGCAAGGCTTCTGCCGGCAAAAAAAGAGGGCGCTCAGACCGCCGTCGCCGCCGGGATGAGGATTATGACGATGATATTGAATACGATGATGAATTCGGTGATGACGAACCGGATGATGATGATTATGACGATGAAGAGGATAGTCCGCGCATGAGTAAAAAAGGGCGCAAAAACAAGCCGCCCAAACGGCGCTGGCGCTGGTTCTGGTTCCTGGTCAAACTCGGCATTGTGATGGCTATCCTGCTGGGGATTTACGGCGTTTATCTGGCCGGAAAAATCAGTGACCGCCTGGACGGTAAAGTCTGGGATCTGCCTGCTGCGGTTTACGGACGTACTGTAAACCTCGAACCGGGTATGGATTACAGCCTGAATGAGATGGTGAAACTGCTTGAAGGTATGCAGTACCGCAAAGTCACCAAAATCACCCGTGCCGGTGAATTTTCCGTGACCGGTAATACTATTCAGATGCTGCGCCGCCCGTTTGATTTCCCGGACAGTAAAGAAGGGCAGATTAACGCCCGTCTGACTTTCGGCAGCAGCGGACTGGAAAAAATTGAAAACGTGGATAACGGCCGTGAATTCGGTTTCTTCCGCCTTGATCCGAAACTGATCACCATGATGCAGTCCGCGAATGGTGAGCAGCGTCTGTTCCTGGCCCGCAGCGGCTTCCCGGATGAACTGGTCAAAGCCCTGCTGGTGACGGAAGACCGCAATTTCTATGAGCATGACGGTATCAGCATCACCTCCATCGGGCGTGCCCTTCTGGCAAACCTGACGGCGGGACGTGCGGTTCAGGGCGGCAGTACCCTGACACAGCAGCTGGTGAAAAACCTGTTCTTATCCAATGAGCGGACACTGGTGCGTAAAGCCAATGAAGCCTATATGGCGCTCATTATGGATTACCGCTACGACAAAGACCGCATTCTGGAACTGTATCTCAACGAAGTATATCTGGGACAGAGCGGGGATGAGCAAATCCGCGGCTTCCCGCTGGCGAGCCTCTATTACTTCGGCCGTCCGGTGAATGAACTCAGTCTTGACCAGATAGCACTGCTGGTGGGAATGGTGAAAGGGGCATCGGTCTACAACCCGTGGCGTAACCCGCAAAATGCCCTTGAGCGCCGTAACGTGGTGCTGAAACTTCTGCAAACTCAGGGCGGGGTGATCGACCAGGAAATGTATGATGTCCTGAGCGCACGTCCGCTGGGTGTGAAAGAGAAAAGTGGTGTGATCACGCCGCAGCCTGCATTTATGCAGCTGGTCCGTCAGGAACTGCGCGAGAAGCTCGGCGATAAAGTGGATGATCTGTCTGGCGTGAAAATCTTCACCACACTGGATCCGGTTTCCCAGGATGCGGCTGAAAATGCCGTTGAGGAAGGCGTGAAAGCCATCCGTGCAGAGCGTAAAAAACCGGAGCTGGAAGGGGCGATGGTGGTGGTTGACCGCATCAGCGGCGAAGTCCGCGCGATGGTCGGCGGCTCCCAGCCACAGTTTGCCGGGTTTAACCGCGCTATGGCAGCGGAACGCTCTATCGGCTCGCTGGCAAAACCGATGACTTATCTCACCGCGCTTGGTATTCCGGACACTTATCGTCTGAACACCTGGCTGGACGACCAGCCGCTGACCATTAATGTTCCGGGCGGCGGCGGTACCTGGTCACCACGTAACGACAGCAAAACCTTCAGCGGCCGTGTGATGCTGGTGGATGCGCTGGCGCGCTCTATCAACGTACCGACGGTTAACCTCGGTATGGCGGTTGGTCTGGATGCGGTGGCGGATACCTTTGTCCGTCTCGGTGCGCCGGCGAAAAATATCCAGAAAGTCCCGGCGATGCTGCTCGGTGCGGTAAACCTGACACCATTGCAGGTCTCTCAGCTGTTCCAGACCATCGGCAGCGGCGGTAACCGCGCGACACTGTCCGCACTGCGCTCGGTGATTGCGGAAGACGGCACGGTGATTTATCAGAGCTTCCCGCAGGCACAGCGCGCTGTTGCCCCGCAGGCGGCCTATATGACGCTGTACGGCATGCAGCAGGTGGTGGAACGCGGTACCGCGGCCCGTCGTCTGGGATCTAAATTCGGTAAATACCATCTGGCCGGGAAGACCGGGACCACCAACCTGATGCGCGACAGCTGGTTTGTCGGAATCGACGGCAAAGAAGTCACCGTCTCCTGGATGGGACTGGATGATAACAGCCCGTCCGGCCTGTACGGCGGCTCCGGTGCCCTGGTGCTCTATGGCCGTTATCTGGACAATCAGCCGCCGCTGGCACTGAACCTCACACCGCCGGAAGATATCGCAGAGATGTCGGTCAATGCGGATGGCAATTTTGTCTGCAACGGCGTGGGTGTCACCCGGACATTACCGGTCTGGACAACGGACGCACAGGCACTGTGCGGCCAGCAGGCCCCGGCTCAGCAGCAGGGAGAAGAAGCCCCCGGCTGGCTGAAAGAGATGTTTGAACAGTAATCGTAACCCGCCGCAAGGCGGGTTTTGTTTTATGCAACAGACGCGTTTAAATTTGGGAATTATCACTGATGAAACAAGCTATTGTTTCACATCCTGGTAAAATCGTAGCCAATATACTGGCTGATCTGGGGGTGGGAGTCCGTCAGTTTGCCGCAAATATCGGGGTAACACCGGCAACGGTTTCCCGGTTCTTGTCGGGGAAAACAGCTCTGACACCTGCCCTGGCTATCCGGATAGCAGCAGCATTAGGCAGTAACCCGGCATTCTGGCTGCGCTTACAGGCAAACTATGATTTGCACCGCCTGGAAAAGGAAGTCGATATTTCGGGGATCACGCTGTACGGCGATTCTGAAGAAGATGTATGGCTTAATGAGCTGTCGGATGAACGTACGGAATCACCTGAATTTGAAAAGAAATAATACTGGTCGACCATAAAGTGACCCATAGTGTCGGACGATGAAAAACAGTAAGAAAACACAACAGATGCTGATAATGTCTGATAGTGAATAGTTAATCCTTCACGAAACGGATGAATCAGAATAAAGCCAGTCTGCACCACTGCAATTGCTTCTGTCGGTTGTATTAGTTCAAATTCGGTTTGATACAATTGTGACGTGAATCTAATCTGATGGACTGCTTTGTGCCAGGAGCGGAAGTAGCTAATATTGTTATTTGTGTAAATTTAAAAATCTGTTATGCCATACTTGTTTCTTATAGAGCACGTAGTAAATTATAGATGGTTATTCAATTCACTATTCACTATAAGGGGAGTGTTAGCGTGTCTATCCTTCATCCAACTTTGGAAAACATACTCCGTTTAAAGGTTGCTCCCACTCCTGGTGAACTTCACTTGTTAAACCACCTTACGGAGAACTTGGATGATAGCTACGAAATTTTCTTTAATCCATTTATTGATGGGGATCGCCCTGATTTTATCATTCTTAAAAAACACACGGCAATTTTTATTGTTGAAGTGAAGGACTATAACCTAGTTAATTATAGTGTCGATGCTTTTAATAAATGGCAAGTTAGTTCTGAAAAAGGGGTGTCGAAGATTTCATCACCTCAATCACAAGCTTTCAGGTACAAGTCAAATTTATATAATCTACATTTACCAGTATTAGGTCTGTCTTATCTAAAAAATCGCAATTTTTTTAACATTGTCCAGCCGTTTGTTTACTTACACAAAGGTAAAAAAGCCAATATAGATTTGTTATATTCTCACGCCCAGAGTGAATTGATGGAGCGATCTAGGTATATTGATGCGCAATACAGGAATAAAGAAATTCCTATAGAAAAATACAATCAACAAGCAGAAAAAATCTCGCAGCTAAAAAGAAAGTTAGCTAGAGATAAGTCCATGGCTTACGGCGCAGATCGAATAAAAGAACTCGTTAATAAAATTAAAAGCTTTAAGCCACATGTCCTGTTTGACGATCGTGTGTATGACGATTTTAAAAGACGCTTGATGCCAAGCGACCATATTTTAAAACAGGGAAAAAAAATCTTCTTAGATAAGCGCCAAAGTAAGTTGGCGGTAAGCGTGTCTGGAAAAGAAAAAATTAAAGGTGTAGCAGGCTGTGGAAAAACTACTATCATTGCAAATCGAGCGGTAAATGCATTTCATCGACATGATGATATTGTATTGATTCTGACTTTCAATATTACACTAAAAAACCTCATTAAAGACCGAATCAGCGATGCTCTTGGTTATCGAGATGATCAACATTTCGCAGTGACAAATTATCATCAGTTTTTCATGTCTCAATTGATTGAGACAGAGCAAGATGTCAGTGAATTAATTGAAAAATACGGATTTGATAAATTATTTAACCGTGATTTATTCAGTGGTTTTTCTGTTAATAAGTATCGGACAATTTTGATTGATGAAATTCAGGACTTTGAAAATGAATGGGTTAAAATTATTCGTGACAATTTCCTCAATCACGAGGGTGAAATGATTCTGTTTGGTGACGAATCACAAAATATTTATGAAAGAAATAGCAAAAGAGCTGCCGTTATCGCACAGGGATTTGGTGAGTGGAAGAAATTAAATCGTTCCTATCGTACAAGCAGTGACTCGCCTTTGAATCGAATTTTTAAAGAATATCAATTGAAGTATCTGGTCGAAAAACATGCAGATATAGATTTATTTGAACAACAAAATATCCAGCCAGGAATGAATTTTGATATTATAAAATATCATTTCTTTCCATCCGACTGGGAAAATAAATGCTTTGAAAAAATTCAAAGTTACATCAAAAATTATAATTTCAATCCAAATGATATTGTTATTCTATCGTCTAATATTTTTCTTGTTCGTCGATTGAATGAAAGGTTGAATAAATTTGAAAATACTACCTGTATGTTTGAAACATATGAAGAACTAATTGAACTCCTACCGGAAAGAAAGGAGTGTTACGATATCAATAAATTAAAATTGCTCACAAAAGATGAACTGCGAGATTTTATTAAGCAACATACTGGTATTAAGTCTGATATTGAGCGGGTAAGAAGGACAAAAAAAAATCATTTTTATCCGAATAGTGGATTAATCAAACTATCCACAATACATAGTTTTAAAGGTCTGGAGTCTAAAACCGTGTTTTATATTATGGATGACAAGGATACTCCTGAGATTATCTATACATCGATCACGCGATCTATTGAGAATCTTATTATCCTAGATAAAAGTAGTGAAGGGAAATATAAAAATTTTTTCAGTGAAATCAATGCGGATTGAAAAATTCTATACAGCTCAGTTGTAAACAGTCAGCTTAACCGGACCATTTACTTTTAAGTATCTTCCGGCAAACCAACTTCCGCTCCTCGCTCATAGCAGGCGTTAAGCATAAGTTGACGGATCATACTCCCACTGTGATTCGTCACTGTAAATCGTACCTTCATCATCCATCACCCAGGCATTAAGGTGCTTTGCAATCTGCAACATCTTTCTGTACAGGTATGTATCTGGCCATTTGGTATAAATATTACCTTCGCTCCAGTCAAGCCATGAATCGTCGTACAACGGGTGACCTGACCACAAGGCGTGGTAATCACCATTGATGATGCATCTTCTTAATTCATTATCGTTATTAATGTAGTTAAGCCATTCATCAGCGGTTATTTGCGCATCCTCATTTTCTGCCCAAAATTCAGCTCTCGTTATGTGAAATTCAATACCCATAGCATCTCCTTAACGCTGGTACAGACTTCACCAGACCAATAATTATTCTCAACCAGCAAACCCCGTCACCATCCCGGACAAAAATTAAACCATAAAAAAACTGCGCCGCATTCGTTGCATTGAACGTTTGCGGCGCAGTTCACAGTTAAAAGCCGGAGAAAATTACTTCTTCTGCTTCGTTTCCTCAGCAGCTTCTTCGGCTTCCACTTCTTCATACCAGCGCGGGTGATGTTTCTTCGCCCAGCGGCGGCTGACTTTACCTTCCACCATGCCTTTGATGGATCCTTTCACCCAGAAGGCCATATACATATGGATCAGGATGGCGTGGATCAGGACGATAGCCGCCGTTGCGTGGATCAGCAGACTCCAGCGGATCATCCACATCGGGAAGTAGTGTGCAAAGTACGGACGCCAGATGATGATCCCGGTGGCAAGCAGGACGAAGATCATGCTCATAATGCTCCAGAACATCATTTTCTGTCCGGCGTTGTATTTACCGACACGCGCCACATGATGCTCATTGCCTTTCAGCACTTCGATAATGTTTTTAATCCAAGGCAGATCTTCTCTGTCCGGGATGTTGTGCTTAACGAAGCGGAAAAACATAAACATCAGCACGACGAAAATCAGCACACCAAAGAACGGGTGCAGAATACGCCCCATTGCCGGCGTCCCGAAAGTTTCCGTCAGCCATTGCAGTGTCGGGAAGAACAGCGCAATACCGGATAAGGAGACCAGGAAAAAGCAGATCACCACTGTCCAGTGACAGGCACGATCAATAAACTTCGTGCGGACGATCATTTTGCTTTTCTTACTCATGGTGAGTTTCCTCCTCTTCCTCATCGTCCGTCTCTTTGTTCGGGCCGATCCCCACATAGTGGAATACCAGTCCGGCAAAGGTAGCGATGAACCCGATAGCTGACAGCGGTTTCAGTACCCCTTTCCAGAGATCAATCGGTGTATCAATCTGCGGATCTTTCGGCAGCCCGTGATAGAGCTCCGGATTATCCGCGTGCTGCAGCACATACATCACGTGTGTGCCGCCGACACCGTCCGGATTGTAGACTCCGGCATTGGCAAAGCCGCGTTTTTTCAGCTTCTGTACGCGCTCGTCCGCCACTTCCAGCATGTCTTTTTTGGTGCCGAAATGGATAGCACCGGTCGGACAGGTTTTCACACAGGCAGGCTCCTGGCCCACGCTGACCCGGTCAACACAGAGTGTGCATTTGTACACCCGGTTATCTTTCGGATTCAGACGCGGAATATTGAACGGGCAACCCGCAATACAGTAGCCGCAGCCGATGCAGTGTTCTGACTGGAAATCAACGATACCGTTGGCATACTGAATAATCGCACCGGCAGACGGACAGGCTTTCAGGCAGCCCGGATCCGAACAGTGCATGCAGCCGTCCTTGCGGATCAGCCACTCCAGTTTGCCGTTCTCTTTGGTCTCGCTGAACCGCATGACAGTCCAGGATTTGGCGCTGAGATCAGTCGGGTTATCATAAACCCCGGTACAGAACCCGACCTCATCACGGATGTCATTCCATTCGGAACAGGCGACCTGACAGGCTTTACAGCCGATACAGGTGGACACATCGATCAGCTTGGCGACTTCAAACTTGTCGTCACGGGCCTGAGGAGGCGGCGTTATGCTGTTGGTCGCAGAACGTTTGATAATGTCTTGAGATTGCATGGACATAATTCCTCCTTACGCCTTCTCGATGTTGACTAAGAACGCTTTGAATTCAGGCGTTTGCGAGTTGGCGTCACCGACTCCCGGCGTCAGTGTGTTGGTGATAAAGCCTTTTTGGGCAGCACCTTCAAAACCCCAGTGGATCGGGAGCCCGACCGTTTCGACCGGTTTACCGTCCACCATCAGTGTCTGAAGGCGCGGTGTCACTACCGCAACCGCGCGGATAAAGCCGCGTTTACTGCTGACTTTTACTTTATCGCCGCTGCGTATCCCTTTGGCTGCGCCCAGGGTTTCACTGATTTCCACAAACTGTTCCGGTTGTGCGATAGCATTGAGCCGCGCATGTTTGGTCCAGGTATGGAAATGCTCGGTCAGGCGATAGGTTGTGCCCACATACGGGAATTCCGTGTGACTGCCCAGACGGTTTTTGTCGTCCTCAAAGATACGGGCGGCCGGGTTGGATATCACCTCCGGATGCAGCGGGTTAGTACCAATCGGCGTTTCAAACGGCTCATAGTGTTCCGGGAACGGTCCTTCCGCCATTTTATCGATGGCAAACAGACGGCCTAAACCTTCCGGCTGCATGATAAACGGCCCGGTACCGGCTTCCGGCGCAGAGGCGTTGAAGTCAGGGATATCGTTACCGACCCACTTCTTGCCGTTCCACTCGATAAGCACGCGGTTTTTATCCCACGGTTTACCCTGCGGATCGGCTGAGGCGCGGTTATAAATAACACGGCGGTTCAGCGGCCATGCCCATGCCCAGCCGAGGGTGTTACCGATGCCGGACGGGTCACTGTTATCCCGTTTCGCCATCTGGTTGCCCTGTTCCGTCCAGCAGCCGGTGTAGATCCAGCAGGAGGACGCAGTTGAACCGTCATCACGCAGCAGCGCAAAGGAGCTGAGCAGCTCGCCTTTTTTGGCCTGTAAATTGCCGTTGGCGTCATACAGATCTTCAAGGGCCACGCCGTTGTTCTCTTTGGCGACTTCATCGGATTCCGGATTGAACGGCTGCTTGTAATCCCAGGACATTTTCATCAGCTGGTCAACACCCTGACCGCCTTCCTGCTGATACAGTTCGCGCATTTTCCACAGAATACCGGCAAGGATCTGACCATCGGTACGGGCTTCCCCCGGGGCATCCGCTGCTTTCCAGTGCCACTGTAACCAGCGGCCGGAGTTGGCAATCGAGCCGTCTTCTTCCGCGAAACAGGTGGACGGCAGACGGAACACTTCGGTCTGAATGGATGCCGGATCCACATCATTCATATCACCGTGGTTCTGCCAGAAACTTGCGGTTTCAGTGCTCAGCGGATCAACGGTTACCAGGTATTTCAGTTTGCTCAGGCAACTGACCACTTTGTTTTTGTCCGGGAAGGACGCGACTGGGTTAAAGCCCTGACAGATATAACCGTTGATTTCGCCTTTGTTCATCATGTCGAAATACTTCAGCACGTCATAAGCCTGATCCCATTTCGGCAGCCAGTCATAGCCCCACTGGTTCTCTTTGGTTGCTTCATCGCCGTAGAAGGATTTCATCAGGCTGACGAAGAACTTCGGATAGTTGCTCCAGTAGTTGACCTGGCCCGGCAGCGTGGCTTTCGGCGTATTGGCTTTCAGATAGCTGTCGATATCAGTCTGTTTCTCAGACGGCAGGGTCAGATAACCCGGCAGACTGGTGGAGAGCAGGCCCAGGTCTGTCAGACCCTGAATGTTGGAGTGACCGCGCAGGGCGTTCACCCCGCCGCCTGCCACACCCATGTTACCGAGCAGCAGCTGGATCATTGCCATGGTACGGATGTTCTGCGCGCCGACGGTATGCTGCGTCCAGCCGAGGGCATACAGGAAGGTTGCCGCACGGTTGGCCGGGCTGGTGGAGGCCAGAATCTCACAGACTTTGAGGAAATCCGCCTGTGGCGTGCCGCAGATTTTTTCCACCATCTCCGGCGTATAACGGCTGACGTGTTCTTTCAGCTTATTCCACACACACTGCGGGTTCTGCAGGGTGTCGTCACGCAGCGCATAGCCATCTTCACCGAACTGGTAATTCCAGGTGGTTTTGTCGTAACGGCGTTTTTCAGCATCGTAGCCGCTGAATAAACCGTCTTTGAATGTGTAATCCTCACGCACCAGTAACGGTGCATTGGTGTAATGGCGCACGTACTCGTCGTGGAATTTTCCGTTTTCCATCAGGTACAGGATCACGCCGGAAAGGAACGTAATGTCGGTCCCGGAACGGATAGGGATGTAGTGATCCGCCACGGAAGCGGTCCGCGTAAAGCGCGGATCGATAACGATCAGTGTGGCATCATTGTTGTTTTTCGCTTCCATCGCCCAGCGGAAACCGACAGGATGTGCTTCCGCAGCATTCCCGCCCATCACCACAACGACGTTGGCGTTTTTGATATCAACCCAGTGGTTGGTCATGGCACCGCGACCAAATGTCGGAGCAAGACTTGCTACCGTAGGTCCGTGTCAGACACGCGCCTGGTTATCGACTGCCAGCATCCCGAGGGAACGGGTAAATTTCTGGGTTAACATCCCGGTTTCGTTGCTGGCGGCAGAGGCGCAGAGCATCCCGGTGGTCAGCCAGCGGTTTACCGTGGTGCCTTCGCTGTTTTTCTCAATGAAGTTGGCATCACGGTCGGCTTTCATCAGACGGGCGATACGCTCAAAAGCGTCATCCCAGCTGATGCGCTGCCATTTATCCGAGCCCGGCGCGCGGTACTGCGGATAACGCAGACGGCTTTCACTGTGAATATAATCAAGCAGACCGGCACCTTTCGGGCATAACGCCCCGCGGTTGACCGGGTGATCAGGGTCGCCCTCGACGTGGAAAATCGCTGATTTGGCATTCATGGCACCATCACCCATGCTGTAAATCAGTAATCCGCATCCGACGGAGCAATAGGTACAGGTGTTACGGGTCTCTTTTGAACGGAGTAATTTGTATTCCCGGACATTAGACATTGCTACTGACGGCATAAAGCCTAAAGCGGCGGCAGTTGTTCCGGCGAGACCGCCGGCACAAACCTTAAAGAACTGTCTGCGGCTGAAATTCATCGCATCCTCTTTTTTATTTATTTGTAAAAAATCGTGAGGAGAATATCAGCAAAGGTTGAATTTATATTGCCTGAAATCAATGAAAGTGAACTTTGATGTTTAATAATTATCAATTGGGGTTTTTAGTGTTTTGTAAATAATCACAAAGTGGTAGAGAAAATTAAGAATATTGATTCAGATCAATTAAAAAAATAAGCGTCCGGAGAAAAAAGAAAAATAAGTCAAATTTCACCGGCGGCACATAATAAGATTATATTTGTTAAAAAACAATTTAAAAATGGCGGATATCCGAATCATCATTTTTAAAATGGGAAGGGGATTGCCCCATCTGTTTTTTAAACATAATTGAGAATGCCCCCGCACTGTTGTAACCCAGCTCATACGCCACTTCGGTAATCGATTTTCCGGACAGAATATGAGACAGCGAGTTCAGAAGACACGCCTGCTGCCGCCATTCTGAAAATGACATCCCGGTCTGGGTGCGGAAAAAACGGCTGAAAGAGCGCTCGCTTTTGTGCAGCTGTTCCGCCCATTCCCCCGGTTGTGAGGTGATAACCGGTTTGCGCATAAACTCACGGCACAGACGACCGAGCTTCTCATCACGCGGGATCGGCGCGAAAAACGGCAGCGGGGGCATACGCGCCAGCTCGCAGAGGATCAGCTGCATAAGCACACCGTCACGCCCCTGAATATCATATTCCGCCGGGCTATCCACCGCCTCCAGCAGCAGCTGGCGCAGCAGCGGGGAGACACTCACAACTTCACAACTGACGGCGTGACGCGGCTTTGCTGCCGGTTCGATATACAGACTGCGCGTGCTGACATTCAGCATCCGGGTTTCATGAGCGACCTGTTCCGGGATCCACACACCACAGGACGGCGGGATCACCCACTCGCCGTCTGCGGTACTGACTTCAATCAGCCCGGTGGCCGGATATAAAAACTGTGCCCGGCGGTGAGCGTGGTATTCCAGCAGGGTATCGGGCAGATAATCGGTGCCGAGCGCAATGACATCCCGCGCGATATTATCCACGCTTTTTAACGGAATATTTCTCATGAGTGCTGTGCTCCGTATCTGACTGAAAGTAAAAACCGGCGGGTGTTATATCAGATCCCGCCACCGCAAAACAGGGCTTTTGTGACAATAACAGACGCGGATGCCACATCTGTATTATTACGGTAACAAACATAAAACGTTCAGTTAACAGTAACCGGAAACAGGCCGGAATTCAAATGTCGTTGTCTGATTTGCGCATGGCGGCAATATATTAATCCATTACTATTTTGCTGCCGCCATTCTGTTTATACAGATTTTAATTATTTCCGGTTATTAAGCGATTACCGGTGGCGTGAAGTTATTTCCGGTCATTTAAAATTAAATAATATTTATTATTTCCTGATGTTTTAAATACCGCACTTTGTTTCTCACCCGGGGTAAATCCATTATGAGTCATCAATCCGGCCACGATAATGAAAAATCCGGCGCTCCCGGCGAAATAAGCCGCCGCCGCTTTATACAGGTCAGTTCTGTATTATCTGCAGTGCCGTTTCTGGCATCCGAAAGTATTGCATCAGCGCCGGCCGATCCGGCACATATTCCGGTTCATCAGACGGATGACGGCGTGCGCATTGTACCGACCTGCAGTAGTTTTGACTGCGGCGGGAAATGTGATATCCGCGCTCATATCAAAGACGGAAAAGCTATCCGCATCACAACCCGGCCGGATGCGGAACTGAATGAAGAGATGCCGATCATGCGGGCCTGTGTGCGCGGACGCGGCTACCGGAAATTTATTTATCATCCTGATCGCCTGAAATATCCGATGAAGCGGGTCGGTAAGCGCGGTGAGGGACGTTTTGAACGCATCAGCTGGGAAGAAGCCACCAGCCTGATTGCCGCCGAATGGCAGCGCATCAGTGACAAATACGGCCCGGCGTCGCGCTTTGTCAGCCTGAGTACCGGCGTGACCGGCGGGATTTTTTCCGGCGCGAATATGCTGCGCCGCCTGTTTAACCTGACCGGCGGCTTTCTGGAAAACTATCATTCCGTCAGTAACGGCAACACCATGGCGGCCACGCCCTATACCTACGGTACGGCGGCCAGCGGCAGCACACTCGATACCCTGGAAAATACGCCGCTGGTGATCCTGTGGGGACATAATCCGAACGAAACGATTTTCGGGCACAGTAACCACTATTTCCAGAAGATGAAAAAAAACGGCACCAAATTTATTGTCGTTGATCCGCGCTATTCCGATACCGCCTCTTCGCTGGCGGATCAGTGGATCCCGCTGCTGCCGACCACCGACAACGCGATGATGGATGCGATGATGTATGTCATCGTGACAGAAAATCTGCACGATCAGGCATTTATTGATAAATACACCCTGGGTTTCAGTGAAGATCAGATGCCGGAAAGCGTGGCGGATAATGAATCGCTGGTGGCGTATCTGACCGGCCGCAAAGACGGCATGGCCAAAACCCCGGAATGGGCAGAGAAAATCACCAAAGTCCCGGCGGACACTATCCGTCAGCTGGCGCGTGAATATGCCACAACCAAACCGGCGGTGCTGATGCAGGGCTGGGGGCCGCAGCGTCATATCTGCGGTGAGCGCAGTGCGCGCGGGGCCACGCTGCTGGCAACGATTACCGGTAATGTCGGTGTGCGTGGCGGCTGGGCAGCGGGTTACGGCATGGCGCTGAATCCGGAATTGCGTAAAACCATCGCCGGACCGGTGCTGTTTGATAACCCGGTCAAAGCCAAAATCAACATCACCAACCAGGTGCAGGCGTGCGAAGACAAAAACCTGGTGACGCCGGATAACGGACTGAAAAATGCAGACAAACTCGACACCGAAATCAAAATGATTTTCTCGATGGCGGGTAACTACATGACCAACCAGAACACCGATATTCTTCATGCCGCAAGCGTGCTGGAGGATGAATCGAAAGTCGAATTTATCGTCTGCAGTGACCTCTATCTCACTCCGAGTGCGAAATATGCTGACCTGCTGCTGCCGGAAACCAGTTTTCTGGAACGCTGGAATATCGGCGGCACCTGGAGTTACGGCGATTATCTGATCCTGTCTGAAAAAGCCATTGAGCCGGAGTTTGAACGCCGTACTGATTATGACTGGCTGTGCGAAGTGGCAGAGAAACTGGGTGTCCGTGATGCTTTCACCGAAGGCCATGAAACAGATCGCGACTGGATAGAGTTTCTCGTCAATGACGCGGCACAGAAGCGCCCGGAAGATAACATTCCAACCTTTGATGAGCTGCTGGTCAAACGCCGCCATTTATTAACGCATCGTCCGCATACGCAGAATGTCGCGTTTGAGCAGAATATTCAGGATCCGGAAAACAACCCGTTCCCGACCCCGTCCGGCAAAATCGAGATTTTCTCCAAACGCCTGTATGACATGCACAATCCGGAGATCCCGGCGCTGTCTCACTATGTTCCGGCAACAGAAGGACCGGAAGACAGTCTGACCGCGAAATATCCGTTACAGCTGATCACCTGGAAAGGGCGCAACCGCGCGAACTCCACGCAGTTTGCCAACCCGTGGTTACAGGAAGTGCAGCGCCAGGAGTTGTGGATCAACCCGGCGGATGCGGCTGATCGCGGCGTCAGTGACGGTGAGAAAGTGAAAGTGCATAACGATCGCGGTATCACCATGATCCCGGTGAAAATCACACCGCGCATTATGCCGGGCGTGGTGGCATTACAGGCCGGCGCCTGGTGGCAGCCGGACAGCAACGGCATTGATCAGGGTGGATGTGCCAACGTGCTCACCTCGTCACGCAGTACCGCGCTCGCCCACGGCAACGCGCACCAGACACTATTAGTTGAGGTGGAAAAAGCATGAGTAAATTCATTGTTTATCCGGCAGTCAGTGACAAACAGTTAGGTTTCTATATTGATTCCGCCCGCTGCTCCGGCTGCAAGGCGTGTCAGGTGGCGTGCAAGGACAAAAATAATCTTGATGTCGGCCGCCGTTTCCGTCGCGTGTATGAAATGACCGGCGGCGGCTACAGCCGCAATAAAAACGGTGCGCTGATTAATAACGTGTTCGCCTGCACACTCTCCATCTCCTGTAACCACTGCAAAGATCCGATCTGCGTGCGCAACTGCCCGACAACCGCAATGCATAAGCGCGAAGGGGACGGCATTGTGATGGTCAATACCGATAAATGTGTCGGCTGCGGTGCCTGTGCGTGGTCGTGTCCGTACGGCGCACCGCAGATGAATCCGGAAACGAAACAGATGTCGAAATGCGATTTCTGTATTGATCTTCAGCAGAAAGGTGAGCAGCCGGTATGTGTCAGCACCTGTCCCCTCGGGGCGATTCAGTTCGGACCAATTGAGGAACTGCGGGCGAAATACGGCTCACTCGATTACGTGACAGGTTTGCCGGATCCGTCAATCACGCATCCGAATCTGGTGATCAATCCGCATCAGGGCGCAAATTTTGATGACATGAACAGTGAGAGAAAAGAAAAATGAATGAGTGGTCACTTTTAATTTTCACTTACATGATGAATGCGGCGGCGGGGCTGTGCGTTATGAGCGGGGTGTTTGCCGTGCATCTCAGCCGCTGCCTCCCGGCGGACAGTTTCAAACGCTTTATGATGCTGACGATTTTTATTATCTGCACCATTGCGGGGGCTGGCTCGGTCGCATCAATTACCCACCTCGGCGTGCCGCTTAATGCGCCGAATGCCGTTAATAATGTGTTCAGTGCCTGGCTCAGCCGTGAAGTGGTGGTAACGGCCGCGTTTGTCGGTGCGCTCGGTGTCAGTTTTCTCTGGCTGTGGAAGACAGGAAAATTCTCTTTTCTGTTATACGGTGGCGCCATGGCTGTCGGGCTGGCTGATATTTTTTGTATGGCATCGATTTACCGTTACACCTCGATTCTGACCTGGAATGACATCAACACCTATCTGATGTTTTACGGCACAACACTGACACTCGGTGCCGTCCTGTTTGTGCCGGTGGTGATGGTGATCCGGAAAGCCGGACACCGGGCCGGGATTACACTGCCCGCAGACACATTATCATTATCACAGCTGTGGCTGCTGTGGGGAGTGATGGCGGTAAGTCTGATCGGGCGCCTGCTGTATCAGCCGTTTTATGCGCATTACTTGACCCGTACACAGCTGACACACAAATCAATCACATTCCCGCTGTCACCCATTGAAGCGTATGACAGTATTGCCGGGCTGCGGATTGGTGTCTGGGGTGCGGCGGTGATGGTGTGGCACTCTGCGGTATCTCTCTGGTGCGGGCACAGAAAAAAGCACGCAGCGGTTTACCGGTCTGCGCCGGGTTTATCAGCGGCTGTCTGCTGACCATCGCGGCAGAGTTTATGCTGCGTTATGTGTTCTATTACATTCATATCTGACGGGGGATGTAATGAGTAAAACAGCTCACTATGCGGCCGCGTTTAACGTACTGGGGATCTGCTATCTGTTCCCGCCGGATGATGACAGCAACCGGGCCGCTATGCGCCTGTTTACCCTGCCGGGATTTGCACAGCAGTGGCCGTGTGAGGTGGACAATACACTGTGTTCACAGCTGAGCCGCACGGCTGCGGAGGGCACAGAGGTACTGAAATCCGCATGGCAGTCTCTGTTTGCCGGGCCGGGAGCGTTACCGGCTCCGCCCTGGGGCTCAGTGTATCTGGATGCGGAGGGATTACTGCAGGGGGATTCGACCCTTGCACTGAGCGCATTCTTAAAACAGGAGCGGCTGAAACTGAAGACGCCGTATCCGGAACCGGCTGATCATATCGGGCTGATTTTATTCCAGGCGGCGGTACTGGCATCTGAAATGCGGAGCGCGGCGGTTAACACACTGCTCAGTCAGCATCTGATGAACTGGCTGCCGCGTTATGCGCAGCGTCTGGATACACACGGACACAGTCCGTTTTATTCCGCGCTGACCCGGCTGGCGCTGACCACCGTGCAATCATTTATAAAAGCATAATATTCACAGTTATAAGGTTTGATTACATTGCCCGTATCTTATACGCCTCTTTCTCCGGAGGCGTATTTTTTTATCTGTTGTATTACGTATTTCTTTCTGCATCCACCGGCCGGGGAATTGCTGATTTCTCAGCTTGCGCAGGAAACCTATGATTCCCTGACAGATAAATCCAAAAGCTCACCGGAATCCTATAAAAAACTGTTTTCTGTTAATCCGCCGTATAACCTGGTTTTGCGGATCACGTATGTGAATAAAGATAATAAGAAGAATATCTTTATCGCCTCCGGACTGGCTGACAAAGATGAGTGCTCGGTGCACTTTAACGGCTGGCTGACAGAGCAGCGGGAATTCTGAGGCCGTCATAAACAAAAACGCCCGGACCGATGCCGGGCGTGACTGGTTATGCGGGCATTACAGCTCAGAGAAAGCGTAAGCGGCCGCATCAATGGTTTTGCGGATATCTTCGTCGCTGTGCGCGACAGACATAAATCCGGCCTCAAAGGCGGATGGCGCCAGGTAAATACCCTGTTGCAGCATCAGGTGGAAGAATTTCTTAAAGCGCTCAACGTCGCAGTTCATCACATCCTGATAGCAGGTGACCGCCGGGGCATCGGTAAAGAACAGGCCGAACATCCCGCCGACATGGTTAACTACAAACGGAATACCCGCTTCACGGGCTTTTTCGCACAGACCGTCTGCCAGCATATCCGTCAGTTCGGTCAGGCGCTGATGCACACCCGGCTGGGCGATTTCATGTAAGCAGGCAAGACCCGCCGCCATCGCGATCGGGTTACCGGACAGCGTTCCTGCCTGATAAACCGGGCCGGTCGGAGCGAGTTTTTCCATGATTTCACTACGGCCGCCGAAGGCACCTACCGGCATTCCGCCACCGATAATTTTACCCAGGCAGGTCAGGTCCGGCTCAACATCATAATGTGCCTGAGCACCGCCGAGAGCGACACGGAAGCCGGTCATCACTTCATCGATAATCAGCAGCGCACCGAACTCATCACACAGAGCGCGCAGGCCCGGCAGGAAATCCGCTGACGGCGGTATACAGTTCATATTCCCGGCGACCGGCTCGACAATGATACAGGCGATATCGTGCGGATGTTTTTCAAACGCCTCACGGACAGAGCTCAGGTCATTGTAGGTGCAGGTCAGTGTGTGTCTGGCAAAATCTGCCGGCACACCCGGTGAATTCGGCTGGCCGATGGTCAGTGCGCCGGAACCGGCTTTGACCAGCAGGCAGTCTGCGTGTCCGTGATAGCAGCCTTCAAATTTGATGATTTTATCGCGGGCGGTATAGCCGCGTGCCAGACGAATGGCACTCATGGTGGCTTCGGTACCGGAGTTCACCATACGCACCATATCCATGGACGGCACCAGTTCGGTGACAAATTTCGCCATTTCCACTTCGTCGGCAGTCGGTGCGCCGAAACTCAGCCCTTTTTCCACCGCTTTGATGACGGCGGTGCGGATGGCCGGGTGATTATGCCCCAGCACCATCGGTCCCCAGGAGCCGACATAGTCGATATAGGCTTTGCCGTCGACATCATAAATATAGGCCCCGTTGGCGCGCTCGATAAACAGCGGCGTACCGCCGACACCGTTAAAGGCACGAACCGGTGAGTTCACACCACCCGGGATAAAATGTTGTGCTTCAGTATAGAGATTTTCAGAACGGCTCATGCAGGACTCCTGTCAGTCGGTGAGCGGGAAATTGCGGCTATTGTAAAGGAGAGCGGCGGTGAATCCAACTTATCGCATTATCCTCATGATAACTATATCCTTATTAATAGTGTGGACACTGTGCTTTCTGTGTGGCGAAACTTGAACGATTGCCGGAGGTGGTGGATAATCAGCAGTAGTGTCCGGAAGCGGTCAGCTTCTGCGTGTGTTTACTGGTCGCGGCCAGTCTGGAGTAATAAATGAGCGATGATTCAGCAATGCCCCTGCAATTTACTGATGCGGCAGCTAAAAAAGTAAAAATCTTAATTGCGGATGAAGAAAATCCGAACCTGCGTCTGCGTGTGTATATCACCGGCGGCGGTTGCAGCGGTTTCCAGTATGGCTTCACGTTTGATGATGCCATCAATGACGGCGACATGACCATCGAAAAAGAAGGCGTGGCGCTGGTGGTTGATCCGATGAGCCTGCAATATCTGGTCGGCGGTTGTGTGGATTATACCGAAGGGCTGGAAGGCTCGCGGTTTATCGTCACCAACCCGAATGCCAAAACAACCTGTGGCTGTGGTTCTTCTTTCAGTATCTGATTTATCCGCAGACAAAAAACGGGCGCTTTTGCGCCCGTTTTGTTTTTATGCCGATAAGTATCATTAAAGAAAGAAGGGTTATTTTCTGCAACCTGTATCACATACAATAAAAGAGGATAATTGTGTATATCCGGCCTCAGATAGAGAAAATCGGTCATTCAGGATGATTTTATTCCGCTGCACTGCAAAAACCAGGATCTCCGGCTGAAACAGGAGCATATAAATACGGCGGACTATATTATATAACGGTGTAATACTAATATTATTTGTCAGATAAACTGATGAGTTAATAAAATGAAACAAAAATATATTATTTAATATTTTTAATCCAGATTTTTTATTGTCATATAGTTTTTAATTTAATTATTTATTAAATATCAATCGCATTTACGGCATTTTAACATAGTGCTGAGGTTGGTTTATTTCTTTGATTTGTAATGATTTTTATTTATTCGGTCAGCTCCATTATATTCATCATTGTCTGATTATATTATCGCTGCATATTTATATATATAGCGGCAAGTTGATTTCATCTTGATCCCGCTCAATATGCCGGTATTTCACTCATTTACACTGAACATGTAAAAATATTACCTGTTCACATCGGTCACACCTGAAATATGAGAAATAAATGCAGGAATATACCGGACTATTTTATCTCAGCCAGTGATACCCGCCGGAGAGTTTCCGGCAGCGTACGTTAAGGAATCTTCTATGATTTACCCGCTGACAGAACAGACCCCGGTTTTACAGCATAATGCGGCGTTGCAGCGGTATGTCCGGCGTTATGCCGATATTGAAAAACAGACACAGCAGGCCATCGCACAGTACGGATTGTCTTTTGAATCGCCGTACCGGCGTCAGGCCGAAACGGACGCGCTGCGCCTTGAGGTGAAAGCACTGGGTGCGGTTTTTGCCAACAACGGTAAAAGCATCCACAGCCGCTGGCTGTCATCCGCCTGTGTGCAGTGCCGCACCGGCGAGGGCAGTTACACCACGTTTTTATCCCTGAAATGTCACCGTGACTGCTATTTCTGCTTCAATCCGAATCAGGAAAATTACGACGGTTTTCAGAATGAGATGCGGGATGCCATTGGTGAGGTGAATGCGATTGCCGCAGAAGGGTATCCGCTCACCCATATTGCCCTGACCGGCGGCGAGCCGTTGTTGTTTCGTCAGGAGAGTATCCGCTTTTTTGAAACAGTGCAGGCGAAACTGCCCGGCGTTCATACCCGGCTGTACACCGCCGGTGATCCGCTGGATCGCAATACTGCGCTGGCACTGGCGAAAGCCGGTCTGAAAGAGGTGCGTTTCAGTATCAAAATTGATGATCCGCCGGAGAAAATTGAAAAGGTTCTCAGCCGGATAGCGCTGGCACGGGAGATTTTCCCGGATGTGATGGTGGAAATGCCGGTGATCCCGGGTAGCGAGGAGCAGATGTATGACCTGCTGCTGAAGCTGGATGCTATCGGCGTGGACGGCATCAATCTGCTGGAATTCTGTTTCCCGCTGACCAACAGCCCTGCCTATCAGGAACGGGGCTTTGCCCTGAAAAATCCCCCTTATGAAGTCTATTACAACTACTGGTACGCAGGCGGTCTGGCGGTGGCAGACAGTGAACTGGCCTGTCTGCGGGTGCTGAAATTTGCCCTCGGAAATCAGCTTTCCGTTGGTGTGCATTACTGCTCGCTGGAGAACAAACACACCGGCCAGGTGTATCAGAGTAATGCATTTATCAGCGCGGAGCCGTATTACCTGTTTTCTTCCCGTGATTACTTTTTCAAAAGCGCCAAGGTGTTCGGTGAGGACTGTGCTGCCGTCGCGGCAGCATTGCGTAAGGCGGGTGTCCCGTTCCGTGAGGATCTCCTGCACGGTTTTTTACAATTCAGTCCTGAATCGATTATGCGCCTGACAGACATCCCTGAACTGCCTGTTCTGCTGACATCCCACATTGCGGAAGCCGATGAACAGGGCAATCCCCTGATTAAAGAAGTGCGGGTGGAATTCACCACACCCGCTGAATTTTCGCCCGACGATATCCACGGAGGTATGTGTGAACAGTGATAACCGGGATCCGGATTATCTGTATGCGCGTCAGTTTGCTTATGACGTCCTGCGCCGTCTGCTGACGGACGAACCGACAGCGGAACTGCTGGTTTATCTGCGTGATGAGGGGCTGTCACTGTTTCCGGCAGATGACGCACTGCCCGCCATGCAGAGTGCGCTCGATGCCATGCAGGATGATCTGAATACCCGCATGCTTAAACGCGGTGCCGCCGATTTTGAGGCGCTGCACTGGGATTTCACACGCCTGTTTATCGGGCCGGAATCGCCGCCTGCACCGCCGTGGGAGTCAGTTTATGTCTCCCGCGACAAACTGCTGTTTCAGGAAAGTACCCTGAATGTGAAAACCTTTTATCAGCAGAACGGTTTTCATCTGCCGGAAAAGGAGTATGAGGCGGCGGATCATATCGGCTATGAGCTTGATTTCCTCTGGAAACTGAGTGAACAGGCGTCACAGGAGCTCGACCGGGAACAGGCGATGTGTGAGCGCATTACTGCGCCGCTGGCCGTTTCCTCTGACTTTATGCAGGCACATCTGCTGGCGTTTATCACGCCGTTTTGCCGTGAACTGAATAATCACGCGGAGACCGCGTTTTATCGTCAGCTCAGCACACTTCTGGAAGTCTTTGTCCGGAGTGATTATAAGAAAATCAATGAATTAATAAACTTACAATAATAATTTAAAAACCTGATGATGAGGTAAGAGCAATGTCAGACAGAAAACCGGCGTAACCCGCCGTTCATTTCTGAAATGGACGTCGGCGGCATCCGCCATGGCGGCACTGCCGTTAAGCAGACAACTTCACGCGGCCACCCCGGCACCGGCACAGGCCACCTCTGCGGCAGCGCCTGCCGCCAAAGGGCAGTGGAAACCTGTCGCCTGCTGGCATAACTGCGGCGGGCGCTGTGTTAACAAAGCATTGGTGGCCGATGGTGTGGTGGTCAGACAAAAAACTGATGATGTGGTGGCGGATTCCCCTGACTTCCCGCAGCAGCGCGGGTGTCTGCGCGGGCGTTCCCAGCGTAAACAGGTGTTCGGGGCCGACCGCCTGAAATACCCGATGAAACGCAAAAACTGGGCGCCGGGCGGCGGGGACAAAACCCTGCGCGGACGTGACCAGTGGGTGCGTATCAGCTGGGATGAGGCACTGGATATTGTGGCCTCCGAAACCAAACGCATCACCGGACAATACGGCAATGAATCCCTCTGGGTTACCGGCGGTAACGGTACGGATTTCCAGAGTGTGTTCTCCGCCGCCGGGGGCTTTACCGGTGACTGGGGCACCACCTCCTGGGGCGCATGGTTTGAAACCCCGGCCCATCTGGGCCTCCTGGAAGGGTTCTACACCTTCGGCACCAATGACCGTTTTGATATGCGCAACTCACAACTGATTGTGATGTGGGGCGCAAACCCGGCGTGGTCCAGCCCGGGCAGCCCGACTTATAACTATTATCAGGCGAAAAAAGCCGGGGCACGTTTTATCAGTATTGACCCGAGTTATACCGCCACCGCAGAGCTGATGGATGCGGACTGGTATCCGATCAACCCGGGTACAGACCACGCGCTGGCGCTGGGGATTATGCATGCACTGCTGGAGATGGACAGCCCGGAGAATCCGCTGATCGATTGGGAATTCCTGCGACGCTGCACTGTCGGTTTTGATGAGAGCAATATGCCGGCAGGGGCGGATCCGAAGAAAAACTTTAAGGATTATCTGCTCGGCACCTACACCGGCAAGCCAACCACCCCGGAATGGGCGGCAGACATCTGCGGTATTTCCGCATCGGACATCCGCTCGCTGGCGCGTCAGATCGGCGGCACACAGCGTGTGGCGCTGTTAACCGGTTGGGCACCGGCACGTATTCATAACGGTGAGGGATGGGTTCAGGCATTCTCAACACTCGGGTTTATGACCGGGCATATGGGCCGTCCGGGCCGCATGACCGGCGCGTGTTGTCACTATGCCGCCGGGAACAATGGTACCCGTCTGGTGATGGCCGGTGCGAATGGCTTACCGGCAGTGAAAAACCCGGTCACTCTGAAAATCAACCACAACGAACTGAACCGTGCCCTGCTGGAGAAAAAATTCCGTCAGCGTGGCGTGGGGGATGTGGATGCCAATATTCAGATGATTTTCCACCCGTTTAACGCCACTTTACAGACCCGTGCCAACATTATGCAGGGAATCGAGGCTTACCGCAGCGGCGTGGAATTTATCGCGACCGCAGCGTATGTCCCGCATACCTGCGCGAAATATTCCGATGTGATCCTACCGGTGACAACCGAATGGGAGCGCGAGGGAACCATTCTTAACCCGAGTAACCGTGAAGTCATCATTGCTGCGGTGAATGTGACTCAGCCGCTGTATGAAGCGAAAAGCGACCAGTGGATCGCCAAAGAGCTGGGTAAACGTCTGGGTGTCAATGTGGATGAGATCTTCCCGATCTCCGAAAAACAGCAGTTCTTCAATAAACTCAACGGTGCAACCATCATTACTGAGGATGGTGTCACCAAAGCGCCGCTGTTTACCATCACTCAGGCGGATATTGATGAGTGGCAGGTGACCGGTACGCCGCAGGAAGGGCGCATCACGCTGAATGAATTCCTGACCAAAGGGAAGTATCAGGTGGAGCGCACCCCGGATGATAATTACGGCTATATCGCGTATGAGGACTTTATCCGCGATCCGGAGGCGAATCCGCGTCCGACACCGAGCGGTAAGTTTGAAATCTACTGCGAAACTCTGGTGGAGAAAGCGAAAGAGTGCGGCTGGACAGAATTACCGCCGATCGCCGAATACATCCCGTCAGCGAGCGGCTATGAAGCCAGCTTTAAAGATTTCAGCAAAAAAGAGAAAGGGGATTATCCGTTCCAGGTTTATAACCCGCACTATCTGCGCCGTTCACACAGTACCCTGGATAACGTGCCGTGGCTGCGCGAACAGTGGCCGAGCCCGATCTACATTAATACCTCTGATGCGAAACGTCTGGATATTAAACAGGGCGAAACCGTTCTGGTGACCAGCCCGCAGGGTAAAATTCTGCGTCCGGCGCTGGTGACCCAGACGATGAAACCGGGTGTGGTTGCACTGCCGCACGGCAGTTGGACCAATGTGGATGAAACCACCGGGATTGATATGGCCGGGGCGGATAACACCCTGACCATTCAGGTACCGACCGGACTGGGTACCTCCGGGTGGAACACGATGCTGTGTAACATCGAAAAATGGCACGGTGAGCAATTAACTGACGATGCGCGTCTGCCGCAGCGGATTATCGGATAAGGGGCACAGACATGGATAACCAAGTTGGATTTTATATAAATGTCGCCGCCTGCATCGGGTGCAAAACCTGTGTTGTGGCGTGCAAGGATAAGAACGATCTCGAAGTCGGGCGTAATTTCCGCCGTGTGTATGATATCGAGGCCGGGGAATATCCGCGCCCGCGCCGCTGGCATCTCTCCATTGCCTGTAACCATTGTGACGATCCGCAGTGCGTCAGTCATTGCCCGACAACCGCGATGCATAAGCGGGAAGAAGACGGATGGTGCTGGTGGATCATGATAAGTGTGTGGGCTGCCGTTACTGTACCTGGGCCTGTCCGTATGAAGCACCGCAGTTTGATCCGGCGATCGGTATGATGACCAAGTGTGATACCTGTCTGGATCTGCGGGAGCAGGGCGGTAATCCGATGTGTGTGGATTCTTGTCCGATGCGCGCCATTGAGTTCGGCCTTATCAGCGAACTGCGCAAAAAATACGGCACCAATGCCGATATCGGCGGTCTGCCGAGCTCATCCATTACCCGGCCGAACCTGGTTGTCGGCACCAAAGGATAAGGAGAATTATCATGCATGAACTGCCTCTTGTTATATTCACCTTATTTATGCAGGCTTCGGTCGGCTGCCTGGTGATCACGCTGCTTTGTTATTTCCGTCTGTTCGGCTGCACGGATGCCCGCACCGGGATGAAATGGGTGCGTGTTCCGCTGGTTGCTTCTTTCCTGCTGGGCTGTGTCGGGTTACTCGGCTCCCTGTTCCATATGGGGAATCCGTTCCATATGTTTTACACCATGCTGCACGTCTCGACCTCGTGGATGAGCCGTGAAGTCTGGGCGACCGCCATTTATATGGCGCTGCTGTTCTTCAGTGTCGCGCTGCTGCTGTTAAAACAGAAGGTGAACGGTTTCCTGCTGCTGTTAAGTGCGGCGGCGGGGCTGGTATATATGTATGCGATGTCCGCACTGTATGCGAATACCCTGTTTAACCTGTGGGGCGGGCTGTTTACCTATGCCGGATTCTTCGGCACAGTGCTGCTGACCGGCGGGATGATCGCAGGTCTGCTGCTGGTGACAGCGCTGGGCTTTGCCCGTGAGGATGTGCTGATTCAGCGTGTGGTGAAGATTTCCCTCGCTGCCGGTGTGGCCGGACTGCTTCTGATGCTGCTGGGCGCATTGTCACTGCTCGGTAATATCGGTGAGCCGATTTACGCCGGGATGACACCGCGTACCATGCCGGAAGGGCTGCTGAACCTGAATATCATCCGCGTGGTGCTGATCGGGCTGGGGATGTTCTTTGCCGGTCGTCTGCTGTGTCAGAAAAACGAACAGGTCACTAACGGTACACTGATGATGGTTCTGGCGGCCATCTGTGTATTTGCCGGTGAAGCGGTTGGTCGTGTGGTGTTCTTCTCACTCGGCGCATAACACGCAGTATGAAACAGAAAATCCGGACGTGAGAGCGTCCGGATTTTTTATCAGCGGGTCAGAATCACATCCCCTAAGATATTGTCTTTCAGCAGGCCGCCGTTTTTCGCCCGGAACAGCACAAAATCAATATCCCGCGCCTGATAGCGCTCACGCAGAATGGTGGTGATCTCTTTGATCGCCTTACCCTGCAGTAATCCGTCAATCATCATCGCCGGCAGCAGCGACTGGTCACTGTAGGTCAGCGGATTGAGCGATCCCATAACCCGGTTGAGATAGTGATCAAAGACCGGCAGCGGGTTTTCCGGATGTTCGCGGTTCAGTTTAATCTGCACGTCGATCACGGTATTAAAATCAATACCATAATGAGCAATCCGGTCGCGCAGATCATTAACATAGCGATCAACATCATCGGAATAGAGGGTACTGATGGTGCCGCTGAAATTAAACAGATTCATGTCGTTCAGGCGTTGCAGAATATAAATGGCAATATAAAGATTGTAGCGTGACGGGATCAGCAGACAGTTATCAATCCATCAGACCAGCACATGATGCGGGCTGATGCTGTCATCAATATATTTGACCGGCGGATAGATCATTATTTCTGTATCACTTAATTCACCGAGGTGCGTCTGGATCAGATTATCCACCTGACGCCACTCCAGTCCGCCGCTGCCGCAGCCGAGTGCCGGAATTGCCACGGATTTCAGCCCCTGTTTTTTAATCAGAGCTTTCAGTTCACGCAGACCACTTTCGATAAATTCATAACCGGAAGGTGAATCCCATTTATTCCGGGTCGGGAAATTAATAATTTTATGGCCGTGTTCATCAGTCACTGATAACTGGCCGGCACCTATTTTCTTTGCATAAAGCTTCATAGGCGCGCGCATTTACCGGATAATCCAGTCTGAACTGATAGGCAATTCCTTTTCCCATAACGCCCTGACAATTAACGGCATTTACCAGCGCCTGAGCATCAGATCTCAGTAAATCACCTTTGAGGTATTTAATCATCGTTACAGTCCGTTTCTTTATTCAGTCTGTAACATTGTCGCCTGCTCCGGCGCTGACGGGTATCGGAATCTTCTCGGGTTTACGGAATAATAATAGTCACGGGGAAATAAGTAATAATAACAGGAAAAATAAAGCTGAATTAAATACAGAAAAATAAAAAAAAGAATATGCCACATAATAAGCGGCATATTATTAACATGATATATTCATATCAGGTGTTATTTATTTTCTCACATAATTCTTCCGCAGCTTTTAACAGCCGGGGCGTGCCGCGCTGGAACCAGTCGGCATTAATCGTAATCACCGGCACATCAAGCTGCGGAGACCAGAAGCGCTTTACATTCTCCACTTCGCGGTTATCCCCGGAGATAAGGATCATGTCCGGTCTGCGGGTCAGTACCTGCTCACGGTTGACCTGCGGCCAGGGCACCGGGCTGTCGGCAAACACGTTTTTACCCCGGCACAGGGTCACCACTTCACTTTGCAGGGTGGTGCCGGACGCGGTGAAAATCGGGTTCTGACCAAACTGGAGAAAAATCAGTTTCTCCGGTTTATCGCTGTAGCGGGTTTTCAGGGCGTCAATCCCGCTGCGCATATCGGCAGCCGCTTTTTCCGCCAGTGCCGGTTGCGGGCTGTAAGGCGCGAGGCGATCCAGATCATCCGCAATTTCATCAAGATTGCGCGGATCGAAATACTCGACTTTGATCCCGAGATGCTCCAGCTGGCTCAGCGGGCGCTGCGGGTTGCCGCCGCGCCAGGCCATGATCAGATCCGGTTTCAGGGCAATAATGCGCTCAAGGTTCAGTCCCTGCCAACTGGACACCTGCTCGATGTTTTTCGCTTCCGGCGGGTAATCCGCATTGGCGCTGACACCGACCAGGTTCTCCCCCAGACCGGCGGCATACGCCATCTCCGCCAGTGACGGGGAGAGTGCGATCACCCGCTGTGCCGCGGCCTGAGCCCCGCAGGCTGCCAGCAGAAGCAGTAGTCCGGCGAGGCGCAATGACGATTTTATCATTTCAGTGAATCAATATTGGCGAGGATTTCCGCCACCATCAGAGATGATTGCTTTGCTGCCAGCGGCAGAAACTCATCAAAGCTGAGGTGCGAGGCTTTATCCGCCACGTCAGAGATAGCGCGGACCACCACAAACGGTACCTGATACTGATGGCACACATGGCCGACAGCCGCACATTCCATTTCCACGGCTATTACTGACGGGAAGGTGGTACGGATACGCGCCAGCGGCTCTGCGCCGTTGATAAAGGCATCACCGCTGCAAATCAGGCCGCGCACGGCGTTCAGTCCGAGGGTCTGAATGCATTTTTCAGTCAGTGCGATAAGACCGGCATCAGCAATAAAGGCCGGCGGGCATTGTGCCATCTGGCCCGGTTCATAACCGAAGGCAGTAACATCAGCATCGTGATAACGGACTTCCGAGGAGACAACAATATCGCCGACATTCAGATGCGGGGCGAGGCCACCGGCAGAACCGGTATTAATCACTACGTCCGGTTTGCACAGCTCCAGCAGCAGAGTGGTACCGATCGCTGCGGCGACTTTGCCGATACCGGATTTGAGCAATGCAACATCAACACCGTTAATCTGACCGGTATAGATTTCGCAGCCGCCGTGGCGGAGGGTCTGCATGTTGGTAATCTGATCACGCAGCAGGGTTACTTCCTGCTCCATCGCACCTATGATACCGACTTTCATTATGTCATACTCCCTGAATAGAAATTGAACTGCATATTAACGGATTAGCAACAGTTTATCACCGAATCCCGGCGGGTGGTGTCTTTTCCCGTGCGGATAAGAAGACGGAGGCGACGTGCCGGTTATTGATTTTAAAAAGAAGCTGAATTTTCACCGCCAGTTTGGTGCTTCTGCGGAGGAATCTGCACAAGAGTTTCTGGTGAATCAGGCATTTGAAAGTGATCGCGGCCGTATTATCAATTCTGCCGCTGTCCGTCGTCTGCAACAGAAAACTCAGGTGTTTCCGCTGGAGCAGAATTCCGCTGTCCGCAGCCGTCTCACACACTCCCTGGAAGTGCAGCAGGTCGGGCGCTATATCGCCAAAACGATCCTCAGTCAGCTGAAACAATCACAAAAACTGGAAGAATACGGCCTGGATGAGCGTACGGATGCCTTTGAAAGTGTGGTTGAAATGGCGTGTCTGATGCATGACATCGGCAACCCGCCGTTCGGGCATTTCGGGGAGGCGGCGATTCAGAAATGGTTCAGTAATCTGCTCGGCGAGCCGCAGACCGGAGATGAGGATAACTGTCAGATTGCCGCACTGCGCCTGACCGGCTCACCGCAATCGGATCATCTGCGCCGTCAGTTGCGTCGTGATTTGTGCCTGTTTGAGGGCAATGCCCAGGGAATGCGGATGGCACACCATCTGCTGAAACTGAATCTGACATTTGCCCAGATAGGCAGTGTGCTGAAATATACCCGTCCTGCCTGGCAGTTAGAACCGGTGCCGGAGGAGTTCGATTATCTCACCAAAAAACCGGGCTATTACTGGTCTGAAAATACCCTGATTCAGCGGCTGCGTGATGAATTACAGCTCGGTGAGTTCTGCCGTTTTCCGCTTAGTTATATTATGGAAGCGGCGGATGATATCTCGTATTGCATTGCTGACCTGGATGATGCGGTGGAGAAAGGTATTCTGACCCCGGATACCCTGGTGACCTATCTGCGCCAGGAGTGGCAGGCGCTGGAAGGCTCTGCGGATTCCGCGCTGTTCCGCGATACCGTTGAGCAGGCGTATCAGTCGCTTACCCGCAGTCAGCACCGCAGCCCGCAGGATCAGTTTTTTATGTATCTGCGGGTCTATATCACCAATAAACTGGTGCCGTATACCGCGCAGCGCTTTATCGATAATCTGCCCGCCGTGTTTGCGGGTACTTACAATCAGGCGCTGCTGGAAGATAAAAGTGAAGAGCACCGTCTGCTGAAAACCCTGAAACGGGTCGCGTTTAAATATGTGTTTACCCACCACGAAGTGGAAGAGCTTGAATTACAGGGATTCCGGATCATCAACGGCCTGCTGGATTTTTACCGGCCGCTGTTAATGATGCCGCAGGCGGATTTCGCCGATCTGGTCCGTGAAAACTTCCACAAACACTATTTTATCGAAACCCGGCTGTTACATAAGCTGTCACGCAAGCAGCGGGCGGCCTACGGGGAAGCCGTTGCCGCACTGGCAGATAAACCGCCGGAAGAGCAGACCATCCTGGAATTTTATTACCGCGCCAGGCTGATTCAGGATTATATCAGCGGTATGACCGACCATTACGCTTACGAAGAATTCCGGCGTTTCTCCGTTTGTCAGTAAGCTGCTGATAAATGACAGCACTTTCGCACAAATGACATGACAATTCCGGTTCAATATTACCGGAATTGTTGCTACGATTAATCCGCAGGTGTTGCTGAAATAGATTCACTGTATTCGGCGGCGGATCTGTTCATCATATTGTCGCAGCCTGAATTCGTTTCAGGGGCTATACCGTCGCACCAAAAGTATTAACCGGGATTACATCACGTATGCAAAAAGAGTATCGGGTCGGGATTGAATTTGAATATTGGCTGACACAGTACCGGAATAAAAGTGCCGCCGGTATTAAATCCTTTGACAATATTACCCTGTCAGAGCTGGCGCCTGCACTGAATAACCGCCCGGGGATGGATGATGCCTCGCTGCATAAGGGTGATGCGGGGATTAAAGCCGGTTACTGGTATGTTGAGGGCGATGAGCGGTTTTCACCGGAAGGCAAACTCATTGCCCAGGTTATCAAAGGGATAGAAATCCGCACGCCACCGGCAAAGTCGGTGACAGCGGCACTGGATTCCCTGCAGATTATTGAAGCGCAGCTGAGTGAACGTCTGAAAGCGTGCGGGCTGGGGCTGGCAATCAGTGCTTATCATCCGGTTTCGCCGCGCTATCAGTTTAATCCGCCGCTGAATGCATGGGAAAAAGCGTTCCGTGAGGAGCACGCTGCTTTCCGCCACGCGGATCTGGTAATGCAGACCTGCGGGCCGGATATCAATATTTCCGTGCCGGAAATGAGTGACGCCCGTGTTGTGCACGCGGTTGAAAAACTGACGTTCTTTGCACCGTACCTGGTGGCGCTTTCGCTGAACGGTCCGCTGGAAAACGGGCAGTTATGGGGCGGTTTATCCCGCCGTACCGCACTGCGCAGTTGTCACCGTCCGGCCTGTAAAGGGTTCCTGACCAACTCGGCGGTGTATCCGCATGACTTTATTTATCCGGCACGTAACGAGGGTGAGCACGGTCGGATTGAATTCAAAGCGTTCGATGCGGTTCCGGACCCGGCGCTGATGGGCGCATTCTGTGCGTGGATCCTCGGGCTGGTGCTGGATGACACCATTTCCTTTAATTACAGCGTGCAGCCGGACGCCCGCTTTAATGCGATTGCCCGCGAGCCGTTTGCCGACCTGACTGTTTCCACGGTGGTTGAGACACTGCTTATCGCCGCCCGGCGCGCGCTGGAGCAGCATGGCCTGCTGAATGAAGCGGCGCGGCTGCAGTTACTCAGTGAACGTCTGGCAAACAGAATGACCCCGGCGGATGAAATGATCACCCGTTTCCTGGTCAGCGGGGAGTTAATGCATTTCGGCGGATTGTGGCTGGAGCAGGATGCATAACGCTGTCATATCAGGATACATTTTTATTGCCGGTAACAATAAACCGTTATTTTTTAAATAACGGTTTTTTTTGTGCCAAAAAAATCAGCACCGGTAAGTTCATGTAAATTTATTATTTATCAGTGGCTGATATTGCGTATTATTCAGCGGGTGGTGCGGTATCAGGCATTATAAATAATGAAACCGGCAGCACTGATGTGTAACGATAAATATCATTTATCCTTTTAACAAATAGTGCTGAGGCACTATCCGGCAGTATGGTATAATCAGCGCCATGCATTTTTTACCGGTCCATGACGTGTTATTTGCAGTGTATCCGAAGAATCCGTTGGTCAATACGCTGCTTTATGGGAAAATCACCGGCCTCACAGACAACGTTTTTTATCATTATGGCGCAATTTTATTCTCAGCCCCGTCAGACCCCGCGGCAGTCCCGGACTGTCACAGTCACCGCTGACTCTCTCGATGCCCTCGGGCAGGGCATTGCCCGCCTTCAGGGAAAAACTGTTTTTATCCCGGATCTGATGCCGGGTGAGTCCGCACAGGTCAGGCTGACGGAAGAAAAGCGTCACTATGCCAAAGGCAGTGTGGTGAAACGCCTGTCTGATAACCCGGCGCGCCGCAAACCAGCCTGCCGTCATTACGGACAGTGCGGCGGCTGCCAGCAGCAGCATATTCCGGTTGCCATGCAGCGGGAAACCAAAGCGGCGTATCTCGCGTATCTGCTGACCCGCGAAACAGGTGAGGCGTGCGGTGAGGTTCCTGTTCTGAGCGGAGAAGAGTACGGCTACCGCCGCCGGGCGCGGCTGGCGCTGGTGTATTCCCCGAAAACAAAACAGCTGACCATGGGATTCCGTCAGGCGCAGAGCAAATCAACGGTTGCTGTCACACAGTGTCCGGTACTGGTTCCGCGTCTGGAGGCATTACTGGTACCCTTACAGCGCTGTCTGTCGTCTCTGGCCGCCGCACCGGAACTCGGTCACGCGGAACTGGCAGATACCGAAAGCGGTCCGCTGCTGGTGCTGCGTCATCTGGCACCGCTCAGTGATGCGGATTTATCCGCACTGACGGCGTTTTGTGCTGAACACAATACCGCGCTTTATCTGCAGGGCAGTGCCGGTACACCGCCTGTGGCAGTTTGTGCGCCGTATCCTCCGCATTACGCGGTAGCCGGGTTAAAATTACAGTTCAGTCCGCAGGATTTTATCCAGGTGAACGGTGCCCTGAATGAGCTGATGGTGGCACAGGCGCTGAACTGGTTGGAGCTGACAAAACACGATCGCGTGTTAGATCTCTTCTGCGGGATGGGTAATTTTACGCTGCCGGTGGCGGAACGCGCCGGTGAGGTTGTCGGGGTGGAAGGCGTGGATGCGCTGGTCCGCACGGCACGGGAGAATGCCCGTCTCAATAATCTGGCGAATGCCGCATTTTATCACGCGGATTTGTCGCAGGATATTACCGGGGAGCCGTGGGCGGCTTCCGGGTTTAACAAAGTATTACTGGATCCGGCGCGTGCCGGGGCGGCTGAGATTATGCCGCATATTGTTGCGCTTTCCCCTGAGCGCATCGTTTATGTTTCCTGTAATCCCACAACACTTGCAAGGGATAGTCAGGTTCTGCATGGTGCCGGGTATCACCGGAATGCTGTCCGTATGCTGGATATGTTTCCGCAAACCGGCCATTTGGAGTCGATGGTGCTTTTCACAAAGACACCACCGGTCAGTCAGTAGGGAGAATGTATGGTCGCGGTAAGAAGTGCGCATTTAACACCGGCCGGTGAGTTTGACCCGGCACACTGGATTAACAGCCTCGGGCTGCATAACCCGGTGACGGGTGAAAAACTGGAAGAGGTCTGGCATTACTGTCATCAGAAGGTTGATGGACATCAGGATGCGGCGCTGTTGCTCGGGCGCGGTATTGAGATGGTGGAGATTTTATCCACCCTCAGTATGGATCTCGACAGTCTGCGCGCAGCGTTGCTTTTTCCGCTGGCCGAAGCGGAGATCCTCGGAGAGGAAGAGATAAGCGAAGCCTTTGGTTCCGCTATCTGGCTGCTGGTCAAAGGTGTGATGGATATGGATGCTATCCGTCAGCTGAAAGCCACCCATAACGACGAAACCAGTTCGGTGCAGGTGGATAACATCCGCCGTATGCTGCTCTCCATGGTGGAAGATTTCCGCTGCGTGGTTATCAAACTGGCAGAGCGGATAGCCCATCTGCGCGAAGTGAAAGATGCCGGTGAGGATGAGCGCGTTCTGGCCGCCAAAGAGTGTTTCAATATTTATGCCCCGCTGGCGAACCGCCTCGGGATCGGGCAGCTTAAATGGGAGCTGGAGGATTACTGCTTCCGTTATCTGCACCCGGATGATTACAAACGCATTGCCAGCCTGCTGCATGAGCGCCGTCTTGACCGCGAAGAGTATATTGATAACTTTGTCACGACCCTGCGCAACGATATGAAAGAAGAGGGCATTCAGGCCGAGATCTACGGACGGCCGAAGCATATCTACAGTATCTGGCGCAAGATGCAGAAAAAATCGCTCTCCTTTGATGAGCTGTTTGATGTCCGTGCCGTGCGGATTGTGGTGGAGCGTCTTCAGGACTGCTACGCCGCGCTGGGGATTGTTCATACCCATTTCCGTCATCTGCCGGATGAGTTTGATGACTATGTGGCGAACCCGAAACCGAACGGCTATCAGTCGATTCATACCGTGGTACTGGGGCCGGCGGGTAAAACCCTGGAGATTCAGATCCGCACCCGGCAGATGCATGAGGATGCGGAACTCGGCGTTGCCGCGCACTGGAAATACAAAGAAGGTACCGCAGGCGGCGGCAAAACCGGCAGTTACGAGAACCGTATCGCCTGGCTGCGTAAACTGATCGCGTGGCAGGAAGAGATGGCCGATTCCGGCGAAATGCTGGATGAAGTGCGCAGTCAGGTATTTGATGACCGCGTTTACGTTTTTACCCCGAAAGGGGATGTGGTGGATTTACCGGCAGGCTCCACTCCGCTCGATTTCGCCTACCATATCCACAGCGATGTGGGTCACCGCTGCATCGGCGCGAAAATCGGCGGCCGTATTGTGCCGTTCAGTTACCAGTTGCAGATGGGCGATCAGATTGAAGTGATCACCCAGAAACAGCCGAACCCGAGCCGTGACTGGCTGAACCCGAACCTGGGGTATGTTACCACCAGCCGGGGCCGTGCCAAGATCCATAACTGGTTCCGCAAGCAGGATCGCGATAAAAATATTATCGCCGGCCGGCAGATGCTGGACAACGAACTGGCCGCGCAGGATATCAGCCTGAAAGAGGCGGAAAAACTGCTGATCGCCCGTTATAACGTTCACTCGCTGGATGAAGTGCTGGCCGGTATTGGTGTGGGTGATATCCGCATTAACCAGCTGTCGAACTACCTGCAAAGCAAACTGAACAAGCCGACTGCGGAAGAAGCCGATCGTGAAGCGCTGAAAACCCTGGAAAAAGCCCCGCCGGCCAAACCGGCACCGGCTCACCAGAGCAGCGGCCGTATTGTGGTTGAGGGCGTCGGTAACCTGATGCATCACATCGCCCGCTGCTGCCAGCCGATTCCCGGGGATGATATCGTCGGCTTTATCACCAAAGGCCGGGGAATTTCTATCCACCGCGCGGATTGCGAACAGCTGGCGGAATTGCAGGAGCAGGCACCGGAACGTCTGGTGGAAGCGGTCTGGAGTGCGAGTTACTCCAGCGGCTATTCCCTGGTGGTGCGGGTGGTGGCAAATGACCGCAGCGGCCTGCTGCGCGATATCACCACCATTCTGGCCAACGAGAAAGTGAATGTTCTCGGGGTGCGCAGCCACAGTGATGTAAAACAGCAGATTGCCACCATCGATATGGATATGGAAATCTACAATATCCAGACCCTCAGCCGTGTGCTGGCAAAACTGAACCAGCTGCCGGATGTGATTGAGGCAAAACGTCACACTCAGTAAAACGGCCGGAAATCGGTTACACTGAAAAGCAGACTCCGGTCTGCTTTTTTTATCACTCCCGGAAATCATATTCAGGAATTAATCACATGTCTGTATCAGTTGAGCGCCTGCTGGCGATCATGTCGCAGTTACGCGACCCGGAAAACGGCTGTCCGTGGGACAAAGCGCAAACCTATGCCACTATCGCCCCTTACACCCTGGAAGAGACCTATGAGGTTCTGGACGCTATTGAGCGGGCGGATTTTGACGATCTGAAAGGTGAGTTAGGTGACTTATTATTCCAGGTGGTGTTTTACGCGCAGATGGCGAAAGAAGAAGGGCGTTTTGATTTTGAGGATATCGCCGCCGCTGTCAGTGACAAACTGACCCGCCGCCACCCGCATATTTTTGCCCGTGAGCAGGGGATCGGCGCGGAAGCGGCCATTTCCGGCTGGGAGCAGCGAAAAAGTGCCGAACGCGCTGAAAAATCACAGTATTCCCTGCTGGATGATATCCCGGCAACACTGCCTGCCCTGATGCGGGCCTATAAAATCCAGAAACGCTGTGCGTCTGCCGGATTTGACTGGGACACACTTCCGCCGGTGCTCGGCAAGGTGTATGAGGAACTGGATGAGGTGATGGAGGAAGTGAATCAGCCGCAGGTGAATGATGAGCGCGTGGCTGAAGAGCTGGGTGATTTGCTGTTCGCAGTGGTGAATTTTTCCCGTCATCTGGGACATAAACCGGAAATGGTGTTACAAAAAGCCTGCCGTAAGTTTGAGAACCGTTTTCGTCAGGTGGAGAGCGATATTGCCGCCCGCGGACTGACCATGGAATCAGCAACACTTGATGAAATGGAGAAAAGTTGGCAGGATGTTAAATCCCGTGAGGGGTAAGCTTAATGCTTTCAGCTAATGATTTTACCGGAGAATGAAAAGTTTTTTATAAAATGTAAGACGTTGATTAGTTAGTGTAAAAAGGCGGTTTTTACCGCCCCGGGAGCGACGCATAACCGAAAAGAGGTGACGAGATTATTTGTCGCCAAAATAAGGTTAGGGTATACTATTTTCCCGTCCTGTTATATCCATCATCTATTACACCTAAACTTTCAGGTTCAGCATGAAAACTAATTATATTTTTGTGACCGGCGGGGTCGTATCCTCTCTGGGTAAAGGCATTGCCGCAGCCTCTTTAGCGGCTATACTCGAAGCCCGTGGACTCAATGTCACCATGATGAAACTGGATCCGTACATCAACGTCGATCCGGGAACCATGAGCCCGACCCAACACGGGGAAGTTTTCGTCACCAACGACGGCGCTGAAACTGATCTCGACTTAGGTCACTACGAGCGCTTCATCCGCACCAAAATGACCCGCCGCAATAACTTCACCACCGGACGTGTTTACTCTGAAGTTCTGCGCAAAGAGCGCCGCGGCGACTATCTCGGTGCCACCATTCAGGTTATCCCGCACATCACCAACGAAATCAAAGATCGTATCATCCGTGGCGGTGAAGGTCATGACGTGGTGCTGGTGGAAGTCGGCGGGACTGTCGGTGATATCGAATCACTGCCGTTCCTGGAAGCTATCCGTCAGATGGCGGCGGAAGTCGGCCGTGAACACACCTTATATCTGCATTTGACTTTGGTTCCGTATCTGGCGGCTGCCGGTGAAGTAAAAACCAAGCCGACTCAGCACTCAGTGAAAGAATTATTATCCATCGGTATTCAGCCGGATGTGCTGATTTGCCGTTCAGACAGAGTGATTCCTGCTAACGAACGCGCCAAAATCGCGCTTTTCTGTAACGTTCCTGAAAAAGCAGTGATCAGTCTGAAAGACGTAGATTCCATTTATAAAATCCCCGGCCTCTTGAAATCCCAGGGATTAGATGATTATATCTGTAAACGATTCAGCATTAATGCTCCTGAGGCAGATCTCTCCGAATGGGAGCAGGTGATTTATGAGGAAGCCAATCCGTCAGGTGAAGTCACCATCGGGATGGTCGGCAAATATGTTGAACTGCCGGATGCCTATAAATCCGTTATCGAAGCACTGAAACACGGCGGCCTGAAAAACCGCGTCACTGTGAACATCAAACTGATTGATTCTCAGGATGTGGAAACCCGCGGTACAGAACTGTTACAGGGTCTGGATGCGATTCTGGTGCCGGGCGGTTTTGGTTCCCGTGGTGTGGAAGGTAAGATTATGACTGCCCGCTATGCCCGCGAGAACAACATTCCGTATCTGGGCATTTGCCTGGGAATGCAGGTGGCACTGATTGACTTTGCCCGTAACCTGGCCGGTATGGATGACGCGAACTCCACGGAATTTGATGCTGATTGTAAGTACCCGGTCGTTGCGCTTATCACCGAATGGCGCGACGAAGACGGCAATATTGAAGTCCGCAGCGAAGAGAGTGATCTCGGCGGTACAATGCGTGTCGGCGGTCAGTTATGCCACCTGACGAACAATTCCCTGGTTCGCCGGTTGTACGGCAAAGATGCGATTACTGAACGTCACCGTCATCGTTATGAAGTGAACAACATGTTACTGAAGCGTCTTGAAGATGCGGGTCTGCTGGTTGCGGGCCGCTCAGTGGACAACAAACTGGTGGAAATCATCGAGAACCCGAACCATCCGTGGTTTGTGGCCTGTCAGTTCCATCCGGAGTTCACCTCTACCCCGCGTGATGGTCATCCGCTGTTTGCAGGTTTTGTCAAGGCAGCCTCTGATAACCAGAAAGGTCTGCTAAAATAAGATGTGAGGTGAGTGACCGGCTGTAAGTGCCGGTTACTTATCTGAAAATTTAACTTGTACTGAGGAAAACCTAATGTCCAAAATCGTTAAAGTGATCGGCCGTGAAATCATCGACTCCCGCGGTAACCCTACTGTAGAAGCTGAAGTACACCTGGAAGGCGGTTTTGTGGGTATGGCGGCTGCTCCGTCAGGCGCATCTACCGGTTCCCGTGAAGCGCTGGAACTGCGTGACGGTGATAAATCACGTTTCCTGGGTAAAGGTGTTCTGAAGGCAGTCGGCGCGGTAAATGGTCCGATCGCACAGGCGCTGCTGGGTCAGGATGCCAAAGATCAGGCAAAAGTTGACCAGATCATGATCGACCTGGATGGCACTGAAAACAAATCCAACTTCGGTGCAAACGCGATTCTGGCTGTGTCTCTGGCAAACGCCAAAGCTGCTGCCGCATCAAAAGGTTTACCTCTGTACGCACACATCGCAGAACTGAACGGCACTCCGGGCAAATACTCTATGCCGCTGCCGATGATGAACATCCTGAACGGTGGTGAGCACGCTGATAACAACGTGGACATCCAGGAATTCATGATCCAGCCTGTCGGCGCGCCTTCTCTGAAAGAAGCTGTCCGCATGGGTTCTGAAATCTTCCATCACCTGGCAAAAGTGCTGAAAGCTAAAGGCATGAACACCGCTGTGGGTGATGAAGGTGGTTATGCACCAAACCTGGGTTCTAACGCAGAAGCGCTGGCTGACATCAAAGAAGCCGTTAAAGCAGCAGGCTACGAGTTAGGCAAAGACGTTACCCTGGCGATGGACTGTGCAGCATCTGAGTTCTACAACAAAGAAACCGGTATGTATGAACTGAAAGGCGAAGGCCGTACCTTTACCTCTCAGGAATTCACTCACTACCTGGAAGAGCTGACCAAAGAGTATCCGATCGTCTCTATCGAAGATGGTCTGGATGAATCTGACTGGGATGGTTTCGCGTATCAGACTAAAGTCATGGGCGATAAAATCCAGCTGGTCGGTGATGACCTGTTCGTGACCAATACCAAGATCCTGAAAGAAGGTATCGAAAAAGGTATCGTTAACTCCATTCTGATTAAATTCAACCAGATCGGTTCACTGACCGAAACACTGGCTGCTATCAAAATGGCAAAAGACGCCGGTTACACTGCCGTTATCTCTCACCGTTCCGGTGAAACCGAAGATGCCACGATTGCCGACCTGGCTGTCGGTACCGCAGCAGGCCAGATCAAAACCGGTTCTATGAGCCGTTCTGACCGTGTTGCCAAGTACAACCAACTGATCCGTATCGAAGAAGCGCTGGGCGAACGTGCTCCGTTCCACGGCCGCAAAGAGATCAAAGGTCAGTAATTGTTACTGTGAATGTTAAAAAAGGTGTGTCCGGCGGGCACACCTTTTTTTATGACCGCGTTATCTTATCTTACGAATATTCCCCCGCTTTCTATCCGTTCTCTCAATGACTAAAACTGGTCATTTACCATGCTATGACAAGTTTTTTTACTTATTCTGTTGCCTCAGATCGCAAAACGGACGATTTGTGATGTATTTTGTTATTAATACTTTTTATATTTCACATGAAGATAAATTGTTTAACATTTTTAGCATTCACGCAAAAATGCCGGTTATTAAACTATGACAGCAATCGGTTTCGTGAATACTTTTTCATCCTACTGAGGGAATTATCATGGACGCTTCAGAAACGCTCACCCAATCCACCGGGCTGGGTTCTTTTAATACAAAGGGACTCATCATACTGGCTCTGGACATCGTGGTGCTGATACTGCTGCTGAAATACCTGCCCTACAGCGACAAAGAGAACGCCGGGCTGGCGCTGATGGTGTTCGTCGCTGTTTTATGGCTGACTGAGGCGATTCATGTCACGCTGACCGCGTTACTGATCCCGATTCTGGCCGTGTTTCTCGGATTACTGGGCGCAGGTAAGGCATTACAGTCTTTTGCCAGTCCGACTATTTTCCTGTTCTTCGGCGGTTTTGCGCTGGCGACGGCGTTGCATATTCAGGGACTGGATCGCCTGATTGCCAACCGCCTGCTGCTGATTGCCCGTGGTCGTTTATGGGCGGCAGTGATTCTGCTGTTCAGTGTGACCGGTGCGCTGTCCATGTGGATCAGTAACACCGCAACCGCCGCGATGATGTTACCGCTGGTGCTGGGTATTCTGGGGAACCTCGATATCCGTCACGACCGTAACACGTTCGTGTTTATGCTGCTGGGCGTGGCATACAGCGCCAGTATCGGCGGTCTGGGAACCATGGTCGGCAGCCCGCCGAACATTATTGCCGCAAACCAGCTGGGAATGGACTTCTTCACCTGGATGAAATACGGCATTCCGATGGTACTGATCCTGATGCCGATTATGTTCGGTATTATGTACCTGATGTTACGTCCGAAGCTCGATGCCCGTTTTGAAATTGAAGTGGAACAGGTTCAGTGGACACCAAAACGTCTGCTGACACTTGGTATTTTCGGTCTGACTGTTATCTGCTGGATCGGCAGTGCACCACTGAGTGATCTGCTGGGTAAAATTAAAGATTTCGATACTATTATCGCCCTGAGTGCCGCAGCCCTGATTGGTATTACCGGGGTGGCCAGCTGGTCACAGATTCAGAACAACACCGAGTGGGGAGTTTTGTTCCTGTTCGGCGGCGGTCTGACACTGAGTATGATCCTGAAAGATTCCGGTGCCAGTGAAGTGATGGCGGACTGGATGAAAACCTCCTTTGGTAACAGCAGCTGGCTGGTGATTATTATCGCTGTCACCACCTTTATTATTGTGCTGACGGAGTTCACCAGTAACACCGCGAGTGCTGCACTGCTGGTACCTATCTTTGCCGGTGTGGCAGATGGTCTGGGAATGCCGGTGATGGCACTGACCATGATTATCGGTATCGGTGCATCCTGTGCCTTTATGCTGCCGGTGGCGACGCCGCCGAATGCGATAGTGTTCGGGACCGGGTTTATCAAACAGTCTGAGATGGTGCGGGTCGGTGGTGTGCTGAATATCGCCTGTATCATTGTTATCTCAGCCTTTGCCTGGTTGTTCTGGGTATAACAGCACAGCTGATAATAAACACGAAAGCAAAGTTCAACACAGAAAACCTGCTGATTTATCAGCGGGTTTTTTTATACCGGCAACAAAGAATATCGGTGCGGATGTACTGATATCGCAGAAGTGCGGGAAAGAAGAAGAGCACCCGGAAAGACATTCAGGTATCACCGGATATGAAAAAGCCCTGCGTCATGCAGGGCTTCAGATAAAGCGTGGTGATTCAGTGATTATCAGCCGCGTTTATTGGCAACATAAACCGTTAGCTCAATACCCGGATGCAAGTCCTTCATTTTGACTTTACTGTTCCAGGACATCAGCTCTTTCAGTGTCACACCATGGCGCTGCGCAATACTGTAGTAAGAATCACCCTGACGCACTTTATACTTCGCCAGACGCATAGCATTTTTGGTGGCGGCTTTAGATGGTTTCACCACCGGGCTGCCTTTCACCTGCAACGTTTGTCCCGGTTTCAGAACCGCAGCGCTTTTCAGTCCGTTCAGCTTTTTCAGTTCAGCGACGGTCATCTTATGGCGGTTGGCAATGGCGTAGAACGAATCACCGCTTTTCACTTTATATTTCGCAGCTTGTGCACGGCCAGCCGGCGAACTCAGCTGTTCAGTTCGCTGATTGTTTCTTGCGACCGCTGTGCGGATATCATCAAGTACTGCGTCATCAGATAACGCGCTCATCAGCTGGTCGACTTTGGTTTTCGGCAGCATCAGATAGTGAGGACCGGCCGGTGAGGTTACACCGCGTTTCAGGCTCGGGTTGTAATCTTTCAGTCTGGAAACCGGCATATCCAGCAACTGTGCCGCGACATCCAGGGAAATCTGCTGACCGATATTCACCCGTGCCAGGGCGCGCTCTGCATCCGGTACCGGTAAATTCACACCGTTACGGTCACTGTTGCGGATAACATTACTCAGGGCAAAAATACGCGGCACATAATCCATGGTTTCTTTCGGCAGGGATAATGACCAGTAATCTGTTGGTTTTCCGGCGGCGGCATTTGCTTCCATCGCGCGCAGCACGCGGCCTTCACCGCTGTTATACGCGGCCAGGGTCAGTGCCCAGTCTCCGCCGAACATAGTATTCAGGCGCTCCAGTAAATCCAGCGCGGCAGTGGTGGAGGCAGCCACATCACGGCGGTCATCAACCCACTGGTTCTGGTTCAGCCCGCTTGCTTTGCCGGTACTCGGGATAATCTGCCATAACCCGGCAGCCTGGGCCGGTGAGGTGGCATGCGGATTAAAAGCACTCTCCACTATGGGCAGCAGAACCAGTTCCATCGGCATGTTACGTTCATCGATTTTACCGATGATCCAGTACATGTAAGGTTCTGCGCGCAGTGTCACATCGTGGAGATAGCTCTTTTTGGCGAGGTAAGAAAGTTCTTCGGCGCGTATGCGGTCATTGTCCGGGATGTTCATTTTCATTTCATCGCGGATATAACCCCAGATATCATCTTCGGGACTGACGGAGGATGCCTTTGCTGCGTTCATCTGCCGGGCCGTCAGTAAAAAACCGTTACCGGAAGGATAATGAGGGTCCTGTGCAGTTTTCTGCGGCGCAGTCTGACACCCCGCCAGCAAAATTGCGGCGGCAAGGAGTGTAGCTTTGATTTTCATGTTGGCGGAATCAGCATTATTATTCTTCAGTCTGTAGGTTTTGCAATCATACTGGTGTTATTCCGCCCTGACAACGATTACGGCTAAAATTGATCTTTTTTTGCGCGTAAAGACGTAAAAGTTTCCTCAGCCGTCGCCGTATGTTTACTTACTGATAAATTATGTTGCAGATCAATATTATCACAGTTAAGAAAAACATTAATTTTCCTTTCTGTTTTCAGTGTGACGGGCAGTGTAGCTTCATGATTCTGACGTAATTCTGCAATATATTGCTGATATGCCTGAATATCACGGTTTTCCGGCCAGACAGCGCGCGCAAAGGCGAGGTTAGACTGTGTATATTCATGCGCACAGCAGACCAGCGTCTCATCCGGCAGCGCCGCAAGGCGGCTGACTGAACGGAACATCTGTGCCGGTGTGCCCTCAAAAATACGGCCGCAGCCACCGGAGAAGAGCGTATCGCCGCAAAACAGATAAGGTTCGCAATAATAAGCCACATGACCGAGTGTATGCCCCGGCACTGCCATGACCTGAAATGTCAGCCCGCCGCAGGTAATCGTGTCATTATCCTGCACGCAGTGATTTGCGCCTTTCGGCTGGGTTTCGGCGGGGCCGTAAACCGGCAGGCCGGGATAATGTGAAACAATCTCTGCCGTGCCGCCGGTGTGATCCGCATGATGGTGTGTCAGCAGGATGGCTGAAGGGATCAGTCCCCGCTCCCGCAGTGTATTCAGTACCGGCTCACTGACGCCGGGGTCAACGATAATACAGGTGTGCGCATTATCCCGTAATAGCCAAATGTAGTTATCTGATAACGCGGAAATTCTGATAAGCTCCATAGATACCTCACCTTTCTGAGTGTGAATCAAGGATAAAGCCATGTTTTCTGCACGAGCGACAAAAACTCTGATGATGCCGGACTCGTGGTGCGATATTCCCTGCGGGCGCCGCTTCCGGCAATCGCTGGAAGCACAGCTGGCGCCCTGGTGGCCGAAAATGTTTGGTTTTCATCTGATTAAGATCGGCGCGCTGAGCTGTGAAATTGACAGCAGCAGCTGCATGATCCCGCATCAGGTGAATGTGGCACCGCAGGGTAACACCTTACAGGTATTCGGGGAGGCGGCGCAATTGCCGTTTCTGGACAAATCTGCGGATGTCTGTGTGCTGGCACATAATCTGGGCTACAGCTGTGATCCGCACCGGTTGCTGCGTGAGGCTGACCGTGTCCTGATTGAGGACGGCTGGCTGATTATCAGCGGATTTAACCCGCTGAGCCTGCTGGGGGCACGCAAACTGATCCCGTGGCGTCTGAACCGGGAGCCGCAGTGCAGCCGGATGTTTTCACAGTTCCGTATGCTCGACTGGCTCAGTCTGCTTAATTACGAAATTATGTATCACCGGCTGACCACGCCGATCCCCTGGTGTGATCCGGCAAGTTTCGGCAACCGGCATGCGCGGATTTTCGGCTGTCTGGGGGTGATTGTGGCCCGTAAACGTACGGTGCCGCTGACGTTCACACCGCAGAAGCTGCGCCTGCTGCGGCCGAAACTGAACAATGTGGTGGGCGCGACACGCCAGCAGACGCCGCCGCGCTGTCTGAAACGGCGCTGAGGATTACTCCGTTGCCGGCTGATAACCGGTATCGTCCTGTGACGGAGATTCTGCCGCTGCACGGGCGAGTTCATCACAGCGCTCGTTTTCCGGGTGCCCTGCGTGACCTTTCACCCACTGCCAGTCAATCTGATGGCGGGTGATGGCGGCATCCAGGCGCTGCCACAAATCGACATTCACCACCTGGGATTTATCCGCTTTGCGCCAGCCGCGCCGCTTCCAGTTATGGATCCACTGCGTGATGCCCTGACGGACATACTGGCTGTCGGTGGTCAGCACGATATCACACGGACGTTTCAGGGTTTCCAGCGCCACAATAGCGGCCAGCAGCTCCATCCGGTTATTGGTGGTAAGAAAAAAGCCCTCACTGAGTGCTTTCTCATGGCCTTTATAACGCAGCAGCGCGCCGTAGCCGCCGGGGCCCGGATTTCCGAGGCAGGAGCCGTCGGTGAAAATTTCTACCTTGTCACTCATCTCTGGTAGACTCTTCCTCTGATTGATTGGCAATTACCTGAGTCTGACACAAAACGCCATTATGAGCACTGATATTACACGACAAATTGTTCTCGATACCGAAACCACCGGTATGAACAAACTGGGTGCCCACTACGAGGGGCACAATATTATTGAGATCGGTGCGGTTGAAGTGATCAACCGGCGCCTGACCGGCCGTAACTTCCATCTCTATATCCGGCCTGACCGGCTGGTGGACCCGGAAGCCTTTGGCGTGCACGGGATCAGCGATGAATTCCTGATGGACAAACCGGTTTTTGCTGACATTGCGGATGAATTTATTGAATTTATCCGTGGCGCAGAACTGGTTATTCATAACGCGCCCTTCGATATCGGCTTTATGGATTATGAATTCCGCAAGCTGAACCGGGGGATCCCGCCGACCGCGGAATTCTGTACCATCACTGACAGCTTAACGCTCGCCAGACAGCTGTTCCCCGGCAAGCGTAATAACCTCGATGCCTTATGTGACCGCTATCAGATAGATAACTCAAAACGTCTGCTGCACGGCGCGTTACTCGATGCCGAGATTCTGTCGGATGTTTATCTGGCAATGACCGGCGGCCAGACATCACTGGCTTTTTCAGCGGATAATGAGAGCAGCGGCGAAGAGAACGTTCAGACTATTCAGCGCGTTACCCGCCCGCAGAGCGGTCTGCGGGTGGTATATGCCACGGATGAGGAAATTGCCGCGCACGAGGCGCGTCTGGATCTGGCGGAGAAAAAAGGGGCGAACCCGTGCATCTGGCGGAGCTGACTGCCTGCCGCAGTGACTGTGGTGCCTGCTGTACTGCGCCATCCATCTCATCACCGATTCCGGGGATGCCGGACGGTAAACCTGCCAATACCCGCTGCGTTCAGTTATCGGAGCAGAATTTGTGCCTGATTTTCGGCTCACCGCTGCGTCCGGCGGTTTGCTGCGGACTACAGCCCTCGCGGGAAATGTGCGGGGATAGCCGGGATGAGGCCATGATTTATCTGCTTGATCTGGAAAAACAAACCGCGCCCTGAAACCGGATGAGCGCGTTGCGGGAGACCGTGTGTCGTGTGCGGTGACCCGTATAAAACAGTATATTCAGGTGAAAAACTGTGCAATTGCATGGATTTACACAAATCAGGTATTGACGAACGGGAACCGGCATCGTATTATCCGCACCGTTCCCGAAAAGGAACACACGGAGCGGTAGTTCAGTTGGTTAGAAT